>JARFQS010000258.1 GCA_029287645.1 Thermoanaerobaculia bacterium
GATCGCTCCGGCACGGACCTTCGGGTTCATGCGCGACATGAAGATGATGAACGAGCTCGGACTGGCCTCGGGTGGACGGCTGGACAATTGTATTCTGGTCGGGGAGGACAACGTGATCAACACGGAGCTCAGGTTCGCGGACGAGTTCGTCAGGCACAAGATTCTGGATATCGTCGGGGATCTCTACCTTCTCGGCTATCCGATCCGCGGAAGGGTGACGGCTCGGCTGACGGGTCACCGCAACAACATCGCGTTGCTGCGCAGCATCCAGGAGGCCAACTCCTGATCGCGGATCGCCTGAGAATCTGTCTGGTCGCGGCCGAGGCCGCGCCATTCGCGAAGGTCGGGGGCCTCGGCGATTTCACGACGGCGCTGGCCCAGAACCTGAGCCTGACCGGCCACGATGTGCGTCTCTTCTTTCCGTTCTATTCCTCGATCGATCGCAGATCCCTCGACTACGGCCCTGTCGACTTTCTGCAGGACCTCGATCTCGACATGGGGGAGCAGACCTATCGGTTCTCTGTCATGTACACCTGGCTCGCGGGCAGCTCCCTGCAGGTCTACCTCGTCGACTGTCCGGAGCTGTATCACCGAGCGGGTGTCTACACAGACGATCCAGACGAGGCAGTGCGTTTCGGTTTGTTGTGTCGCGCGGCGTTGGAGAGCAGCCAGCGGATGGGATGGTCGCCTGACATCGTCCACTGCAACGACTGGCACACGGCCCTGATTCCGACCTATCTTCGCGCGCTCTACTCTTGGGACGAGCTGCTCTCGGGCGCCAAGACCCTCCTGACTTTGCACAACATCGGCTATCAGGGTGTATTCGAGGCCGTGGACCTTCGAGATCTCGGCCTGGGAGACCAGCTCTCGTACTTCGATGAAGAAGACCTGCGAGCCGACAGGGTGAATCTCCTGAAGAACGGGCTCGAGCACGCAGACCAGTTGACGACTGTCAGCCCGACACACGCCGACGAGATACAGACGCCGGAATTCGGTATGGGGCTGGATGGGATGCTGCGGGCTCGGTCGGACCGATTGGAGGGGATCCTGAACGGAGTCGACTATGGCGAGTGGAACCCGGCCACGGATCCCCTGATTCCGTACAGGTACTCGACCGAGGATCTGACCGGGAAGGAGCGCAACAAGCGCGCCCTACTGCAGGACCTGTCGCTGCCGTACGATCCCCAGGCGCCAGTCCTGGGTGTGGTTTCACGTCTCGTGCAGCAGAAGGGGATCGATCTTCTCGCGACAGCCATGTCGGGGCTGTTGGAGAACTTGGACCTCCGCCTGGTGGTTCTGGGAACGGGGGAGCCGAGGTTCGAGGCAGAGTTCCGCGTGTTGCACCAGGAGTTTCCGCGCAAGGTGTCCTTCTACAACGGGTACAGCAACGAGCTGGCGCATCGGATCGAGGCGGGGAGTGACATTTTCGTCATGCCGTCGCTCTACGAGCCCTGCGGGCTCAATCAGATGTACAGCCTGCGCTATGGAACGGTACCCGTGGTGAGGGCCACCGGTGGCTTGGCGGATTCCGTGGAGCCCTGGGATCCCGACACCGGCACCGGTACCGGCTTTCTCTTCGAGGCGTACTCGGTCGAAGCGCTCCTGGAGGCCCTTCATCAAGCACTCAACGCCTTCCGGGATCAGCGGGCCTGGCGCCGACTCATGCTCAACGGCATGGGCCAGGACTTCTCGTGGACCAAGCAGGTCAGGGACTACGAAGCCCTCTACAGGAAGGTGTTGGCCAGGGCCGAGACAGCCACTCGGGACTCTCGGTCCGAGACCTGAGACCCTGCGCCTGCGGGTCTAGTCCAGCCCTTCTTTGGTCTCCGTTACCAGGTGGTCGACCACGGCCTCCAGGTCGCCCGTCTCCCGGTAGACCGCCAGCTGACGATCGGCGCTGGTACCCTCCTCCAGGATCGTGTGCACGTACTCGACCTCTCGGCGGATGTCGAGCTCGTCGACGACATCATCGACAATCTCGAGCAGCTCGTAGATCAGCTCCCTGACGGGAACCTCCTCGCCGCGACCGAAGTCGATGAGCTTGCCCTGGATGCCGTAGCGTACGGCTCGCCACTTGTTCTCTTCGATCAGATGGTGGCGGTAGCGGCGCCAGGACCGGTTGGACTGTCGCAGGCGGATCAGCTTCCCGACGATCGCCAGCATCAGGGAAGCGAGACAGATGGCCTCGTCCACCTTCGTGCAGATGTCGCAGATCCGAAATTCCAGGGTAGGGAAGTTCGGATGCGGGCGGATATCCCACCAGATGGTCGTGGCGTCCTGAATGCTGCCCGTCTTGACCAGCAGGTTCACGAATCGCTGATGCTCTGCCCAGGATTGGAAGGAGGGAGGGGGACCCGACCTCGGCAGGCCCTCGAAGACGATGGAGCGGTACGACTTGAGGCCGGTATCCCTGCCATGCCAGAAAGGGGAGCTGGTCGACAGGGCGAGCAGGTGGGGCAGGAAGTAGCGCGCCTGGTCCATGACGTCGATCATCAGCTCCCGGTCGTCGATGCCGATATGGACGTGCATGCCGAAGATGAGCATTCGTCGAGCCACTTCGGCCATCTGCTCGAGATGGCGCGAGTAGCGCTCCATCTCGGTGACCTCCTGTGTCTTCCAGCTCGAAAACGGGTGGGTGCTGGCGGCCAGCACCTGGAGACCATTCGACTCGGCGAGGTCGGCCACGGATTGGCGCAGCCGGACCAGCTCGGCGCGAGCTTCCTGCATGTCGTGGCAGATGCTGCTACCGACTTCGACTTGGGACTGCAAGAGCTCCGCTTTGATCTGGTCCTTGAGCACCAGTTGCCCCTGCTCGAGGATCTCCTGGATGTAGGAGGTCAGCTCGCACGTGGCAGGATCGATGACCTGGTACTCCTCCTCGATTCCGATGGTGAGCTTCGGTAGCGCCATGGGGATCTCCTCACGCCTTCAGATCACGAATGCCGGGAGTGTAGCACCTGGGTGACGGCAGGATTCGGCGTTGGGCGTAAAAGGCGCGTGCTACGATTAGCGCTCGTCAGTCCTGCACGACTGCCACAAGCCTGCACCTCCGGCCATGACCTCTGAGAACACGATGTCGCCTCGGGAGCGCCTCACGTTCCAATTCACTCGCGAGAGCGTCGTTCGAGACTACCGAATCGCCTACCAGAGTCGACAGGCCAGCCTCCTGGGCCGCAAGGAGGTGCTGACCGGCAAGGCCAAGTTCGGCATCTTCGGCGATGGCAAAGAGGTGGCGCAGGTGGCCCTGGCCCGGGCCTTTCGCAAGGGCGATTTTCGCTCGGGCTACTATCGGGATCAGACGCTGATGTTCGCCCTTGGGCTGTTGAGAATCGACGAGTTCTTCGCTCAGCTCTACGCCGATTCCGATGCGGAGAGAGATCCGTCGTCGGGCGGTCGGCAGATGAACTCTCACTTCGCCAGCCGGCTGCTGACGGAGGACGGACAGTGGAGGAGGCTGACCGACTCGTTCAATTCGGCAGCCGACCTCTCGCCGACGGGAGCGCAAATGCCACGACTCGTCGGCCTGGCTTTCGCCTCGAGGCTCTACCGAAACCTGGAAGGCCTCGAGCATCTGAGTGGATTCTCGAAGAACGGTGACGAAATCGCCTTTGGAACCATCGGAGACGCGAGTTGTGCCGAAGGGGTGTTCTGGGAGGCGGTGAACGCCGCTGGGGCACTCAGGGCCCCGATGTTGCTGTCGATCTGGGATGACGGATACGGCATCTCGGTACCGACCGAGTTCCATATCACCAAGGGTCATCTCTCCTCGATCCTGAGAGGGTTTCAGCGTGCCCCGGGCGACGACGAAGGCTTCGACCTGTACACGGTCAAGGGCTGGGACTACCCGGCCCTCTGTGAGACCTATCTGAATGCGGCGGAGGTGGTTCGGCGAGAGCACGTTCCCGCCATCGTTCATGTTGCCGAGCTGACGCAGCCGCAGGGCCATTCCACCTCGGGAAGCCATGAGCGGTACAAGTCGCAGGAGCGACTGGAGTGGGAGCGGGAGCATGACTGTCTGGCTCGCATGCGGCAGTGGATGGTCGAAGAGAAGATTGCCGAGCACGAAGAGCTGAGTCGCTTGGAAGAGGAAGATCGCCAGTTGGTGCAGGAGCTACAGCGCCGTGCCTGGGACGCGTGTCGCAGACCTGTCGAAGACGAAAAGAGGCTCCTGGTGTCTCTGCTCTCGGATCTGGCAGAGGGTTCAGCGCACGAGGCTCGGATGGAGAAGGTACTGCAGCGTCTCGGTCGGGTCGCCAACCCACATCGGCGTGATCTCTTGGCAGCGGCGCAGGAATCGCTGATCCATACGCGTTCTGAGAAGAGCGCAGCTCGGGAGCGACTCATCGACTGGCGCGACGAGACGGTGGAGGCGGGTACCCAGCGCTACGGTAGCTTCTTGCACAGCGACTCGCAGGCTTCGGCACTCGCGGTGCAGGTCGTGGA
>JARFQS010000273.1 GCA_029287645.1 Thermoanaerobaculia bacterium
TGTCTGCGAAGCACTAGCTCGAGAACAGGTACGATTGGAGCGCTTTGAGGAGAAAATTCTGGTGAGCTACCGGCAGATGCACATCCGAGAGATCGACCTCGAGACAGGACGGACCACCGCGGTGGTCCGTCCTGTCTCCCACTCCAAAGTGTCAACGATGTCCTGAGGTCGAACTGTCAACCATGTCTTGAGGTCATACACCTTGCGGGCTCCCATGGGAGGGGTCGAGCCCCTCCCCTACATCATGGGTGGGCCGCCGCCTTGTCACGCCATCGCGCCGGATCTGCTGTAATCTGCGATGGCTATTACGCTGCGCTCGACGTGGCACCCCCTGACAAACCACCCGAACGAACCTCGGGCACCGGTGAGGGTAGTAAGGGCTTAAGGGCGCAGGGGCTTAGGGGTACAGTTGAGCTGGCGACCAACAGCGGCGCCAAGGGTTCGGCGTGGGGACGTCCAAAGGGTTTCTTGCAGCGGATGGGAGAACAAGCCCCCTGGGGGCCCCACGTCGGACCCTCCAGTCGATAACGGCCGGCAGGGGCGCCGGCCGCTTCAATACCCAGGACCCAGGACCCAAGCCCCAGGGCTATTGTGCGAGCCACCCGGACGGGCCTCCCCGCAGCAACGGTCACTCGACAGGTTGGTCAGTGCGTGAGTGATCACCTTCGATAAGGAGCCGGACGGTTGAGCTGCACCATTTCGGATCGAGTGGCTCGTCGGGGATCCCCTCGAGGGTCTCCTGAAGGAGCTCGAGGGACTCTCCGGGGTGGGACTGGGGTGGATACTTCGCGAAGTATTTCTTGACCAGCAGCAGGCTCTGACGCTGGCTTTCGTCCAGCTCGCTCCATTCCCGGCGTTGTGGCAGGGTCGTCGCTGACGAGGCGACCCTGGTCTCCAGGAGGCGGATGGCCTTCCCCGGCTCGCCGGCTCGGATCAGGGTCAGGGCACTTACGTCGTGATTGAGCGAGCCAGCCACCTCCGTCTCCTGAAGCTCGAGCATCCAGGCGAACTTTCGAAGACTGCCAGTCATCCAGCCGGCGTAGAAACAGGCCGCCATCAGCAGCACAACTACGACAACGAGACTGATCCGATTCCACCGCACTTCCACCACCTCCGAGTCGAGAGTCTGACGCGAGTATAGGGGAACGGGTCGGATAGACAAGCCAACGGCCGGCAGGGGCGCCGGCCGCTTCAAGATTCGAAGTCTGTGCAGCACAAGACCCAGGGTGGGAGGGGTCAAGCCCCTCCCCTACATCCCGTAAGCCTTTAAGCCCCTGCGCCCTCGAGGCCTACAGCCCCGGCACGGCGCGGCCCTTCGTCCAGGGCACACCCGCGGCCTCGAGCTTGGCTTCGAAGGCCGGCAGGTCCACGTCGACCAGCTGCGCCAGCCCCGCCTTGAGCTCCGCCAGCTCCTCCTGCGCGATCGCGAGGGTCTTCTGGTGGTTGGGCGTCGGGCCGTAGGTCGACATCATGGTCCCGGTGGCTGCCGCCGACAGCCGCCGACCGATGCTGTGGGGCACCGGCTCGCCGAGCGTGTCCTGCACCTCGTTGCCGAAGGCCAGCTCACGCATGTCGAGCAACCGTTGCTCCAGCATCCTCACCTCGTCATCGAGCGAAGTGTCGCTCACGGTGGACTGCATCAAAGCGTGCTGGATGAGCTTCAGGCGCTCGCCCGTGGCCTCCAGGATCTCGTTGATGCCCTGGGCCTGGCGATTCGTCTCCGCGAGCTCGCGAGAGAAGGCCACCACCGCCTCGGGTGAGGCTCCTGGCAGCGTGCCTTCCATCAGACGCTTCACTTCGAAGGCCTGAGGCTCGCCCAGCTCGGTCACCTCGCCCGCAACGCGCTGCGCCAGGGTCACCGTGTAGGTGCCGGGAGCGGACAGCGGACCGAAGCGGGGCATCCAACTCTCGGCCGGCTCGAGGCTCGTGATCGCGTCGGGGAGCGGGTAGCGCAGGTCCCAAGCCACCCGATGGAAGCCCGGGCTCGTCGGTCCGGTGATTCGCCGAACCACGTTGCCACTGGCATCGCGGACGATCAACAGAATTGCCGGGTCCTCTTCCCGGGCCTCTTCCTGGAGCGCATCCCAGCCTGGATAGGGAGTATCGCCTCCTTCTTTGGCAATCTCCTTCTCCTGCTCCTGCCGGATGGCTTTCTGCGTCTTGAGCTCATCCTTCAGGTAGTAGGTGAACACCGCACCGAAAGGTGGGTTGGGCGCCGTAAAGAAGGCCGTTCCGAGGTTCGCCTTCTCGCCACCACCGAGGGGTCGCCGGGGGATATACCACCAGGTATCCCGAACGGGATAGAGGGTCGCCGGCGTGTTCAGCGACTCCTCTGTCACGGAGCGCAGCGGCGTGTAGTCGTCGAGGATCCAGAAGCTCCGGCCGAACGATGCGCCGACCAGGTCGTTCTCGCGTTTCTGAATCACCAGGTCGCGGAAGGGAATTGTCGGTGCATTGCCGGTCAGCTGGATCCACTGGTTTCCCCCGTCGATGGTGAAAAAGATGCCGAACTCGGTGCCCACGAAAAACAACTCGGGCTTCTCGTGATCCTGCACGATGCGCCAGACCAGATGCCGGTCCGGCAGATCGCCGGCCATCGACTGCCAAGTGCGGCCGCGATCCGTGCTCTTGACGAGGTAGGGAGCGAAATCCCCGGTCTTGTCATTGGAGAAGGCCGCGTAAACCGTGTCGACGTCGTAGAGATCGGCCTTCACATCGTTGACGAAGCTCTGCGGTGGAATCCCAGGCACATCGACGCGTCGCCAGTTGGCCCCGCCATCCTCGGTGACCTGGATCAGGCCGTCGTCGGTACCGGCATAGATGAGACCTTCCTGGAGAGGTGACTCGGCCAGTGAGCTGACGTTGCCGAAGTTGGACATGGCCCACAGATCCCAGATGGCGTCCACCGACCAGACGCGGCCCATCATGGGCATGGTGATCCGGTCCTGGCCCATCGACAGGTCGCCGCTGATCGGGGTCCAGCTGTCGCCCCGATCATCGCTGCGCCAGACCCGCTGGCTCGCGAAGTAGAGCCTTGCCGGATCGTGCGGGCTGATCAGGATCGGGCTATCCCAATTCCACCGCTCGGCCGGATCCCCCTTGGCCGGCTGCGGCTGGATGTAGACGATCTCGCCGAGCTTGCGGTCGTAGCGGACCAGGTTGCCCTGTTGCCACTGGGAGTAGACGATGTCTGGATTCGTCGGATCGACCGCCGGCTGATGTCCATCGCCGAAGAGCGTGATGAACCAATCGCTGTTTCGGATCCCGTGGATGTTGTCGGTACGCGACGGCCCACCCTGGGAGTTGTTGTCCTGGGTGCCGCCGTAGACGTTGTAGTAGGGCTCGTCGTAGTCCACCGCGACCTTGTAGAACTGGGTCAAAGGCAGGTTGCCGATGAATTT
>JARFQS010000280.1 GCA_029287645.1 Thermoanaerobaculia bacterium
CGCTGTGGTTTCACTCACGCGCTTACCTCGCTGTAGGATGAGCATGCTGCGTGATTCGGGACGGCTCCAGGACGACGAGCGCCGGTTGAAGCGCAATCCAGGAGATAGCGAAAATGGGCAGGGGCGATCCGACGCTGGGCAACCTTCTCTTCCTGCTCTTCACGGCGATCAGCGTCGTGAGCATCTATTTCATAGGACAGCATTTTCATTCTCGAAGGTTGGGCATTCTCGTAGCGCTCGCCACGCTGATCTTCTTCGTCGCGCTCTTCTTCGCACTCGAAGCCCTACTACGATGGCTCGGCCTCTGACCGTAGTTGCGTGACCGGCAGCCCTCTTCAGCGCAGGTAGTTGGGGCTGGACCAGGCGGCTCCACCGTCGATCTGCACAGCCCTCGCGTAGACGTACTCGCCAGCCTCCAGGTTCTCGAGACTCTTCGTGAAGCTGCACTCCCTCTTACCATCGCAGGGAACGCTGAAGTGAACCTGGCCCGTTCGGATGACATCGACTCTGTCGAGCGGAGCGGGTGCCACGACGACGATCTGTAGATCTCCCGATCTCGGGATCTCGCCGTCGCCCTTCAGATCGGACAGCGCGAGCTTCTCGCCCATGGCTCGTCCCTCCAAGCGGCTATCCAGAAGGATTCGCGGCCCATTGGTGGCGTACACCCGGCGAGCTCGGAGAGCGTCCAAGACACCTTGCCGCGTCAGATCGTGGGTCAGAAAGGCGGCAAGCCCACCCGACTGCGACGCCAGGTGAGACAGGCCGGGGTGCCCATCGTGACTGTCGCCGCTGCCCACGAATCCGAACTCGAAGCCGCGATCTAGAACGTCACGGACGAAGTTGCCGGGCAGAGGGCTGTAGATCACCCCCGGCGAGTCGAGAGCCTCACTGCTGCCGTGCACAGAGACGATCTCGGTCACCGGCTCCAGATTCGGATCGGGCGCATACTGCCAGTTCGTCGGAATCGGCCCTCCCGCCGAATGATGTGCAAATGTCAGGGCGAGACTGTCGCGCAGTCCGGCCCAGAGCTGCTCGGGGGTCTCGTACTCGGGATCCACGGAGCTCAGCACCTCGCCTCCAGATTCGAAGTACAGAACATGCCGATGACCCTGGGACCAGCTGGTCCACTCGTAGCCGAAGATCGTGACGAACTCGCCCGGCAGGTAGAACTCCTCGACCTGTCTCTGCATCTCGTTCCAGAGCTCCGGATGGAGCGCCAGCGGCTCCATACCCCAGTGATCGTGATCGGTGAGAGCCACGACATCCAGCGCTGCCACATCTCTCGCGTAGGCGAAGTAGTCGGCGAAGGTACCGGTGCCGTCGGAGGTTGCGGAATGGCCATGCAGATCGCCCCACGCAATCCGATGCCCACCGGAGGAGACTACGAGGGGATTGCTCTCGCCGACCAGACCCTGCGGCCCCTCCGCCAGGATCCGAACGATGCCCTCACTCTCCAGGTACACATCCAGGTGCAGCAGACCCTTCTGCTCCGCTTCCAAGTGCACGGTTTCCGGGAGTCCATCGAGGCCCTGGAGACGGATCTCACCTTCCACGTCGACTCCTGCGCTGCCAGCTGCATCCAGGATCGCCACGGTGAGTCGGACCTTGTCTCCCGGTTGGGCGGTCGACGGCAGCAGTACCACCATCTGTACTGGAGGACCGGGCAACACCTCGACAGTCAACCGGCTCTCGACCAGCTTTCGCACTCCGTCACCGTCGCCATCGACTGCGAAGAAGAATCTGGACTCGCTCTCCGCGAACCGATCCGCGATCGCGCCGCGTTCCCCTGCCCCATAGACGATCCGTACCTGCTCGCCCGCTTCGAGGGGCCGCTCCAGGATCTGGATGCCGAGCAATCCCTGATCCACCGTATGCGCGTCCAGCACGATGCCCTCGGCAAGCGTGGAAACCTCGGTGAACCCGACACTCTCCGTGTCCGTCACCTGTGGTGTGCTCCAGCCCCAGAACGGCGGAGCCTGAAAGAAGATCCAGCCGCCTTCCGCGATGCCCAGAGGCCCGGTCTCGTACAGGAACGTCCATCGACCGGGACTACCCGCTCTCACCTCTCCACTGCTGGAGTCGTCCTCTACGATCCAGACCTTGCCACCTCCATCGGCGGGATGCCTTTCGGCCTCGAGGTCCTGGCGCAGGGCTTCGACGATGTCGAGGTGCGGACGCGGCGACATGGAAGTCGCCACCTCTTCCGGCGTTCCTCCGCAGGCACCCAAGACCAGGGAACCCAGAGCCACAACCCAACATCCTGTTCGCATTCGACTCGCCCTCATCTCCCAGGAGCGTACCCCAACTTCTACCAACCAGCCATTATCCTACGAGTCTTCGGAGAATGACCGAAACTCTCTCCCGCCTCTTTACGTAGCTTGAGTGGACAGGGCCATTCTCCGCTCGCAGAGCGGCATCGACTCAGGAGGAGAGCTATGGCGAGGCTGTTCAAGATCCTTGTCTTGTTTGTGATCGTCGCCGGAGCCGTGATCGGCGCCTATTTCTGGCTTCAGGGTCGCAAGCAGGCCGAGGCGCCTTTCAAGTTGGTCGAGGTGGAGCGCGGTTCCATCACCGAGAAGGCCATCGCCGTCGGTCAGATCGAGCCGCGCCTGAAATTCGAGGTCAAATCGAAGATCTCGGGAATCGTCAAGCGCTGCGCCGTGGAGGTCGGTGATCGCGTCGAACCCGGGGATCCGCTCTTCGAGATCGTCCCCGACCCGACACCTTCCGAGCTCGTCGAGGCCCAACGCCGAATCGAGGCCGCGCAGTCCGCCTACAACCGCGCCGAGTCGGATTTCAAGCGTTCGAGCGAGCTCGCTCGCCAGGGCATCATCGCGACGGAAGAAGAGGACGCCCGGCGGGAGTCCTTCGAGCTCGCCAAGATCGAGCTGGCCACTGCCGAGGACACCCTGGAGCTCATTCGTGAAGGCCGCATCGCCGGCCGGGGCAGGCAGATGGAGTCGATCATTCGGGCCCCTGCCGCCGGCATCGTCCTGGAGCGCGAGGTCGATCCGGGAGATCCCGTTGTACCACTCACTACTTTTCAGGCCGGAACCGTCATGGCTACCGTGGCGGACATGAGCGATCTCATCTTCAACGGCACGGTCGACGAGATCGATGTCGGGAAGCTCGAGGTAGGGGTGCCGGCGCGTCTCAATATCGGAGCCTTGCCCGGGGAGCCCGTCACCGGCTACCTGAGCCGAATCGCCCCCCAGGCCAAGGAGGAAGAGGGCGCACGACTCTTCGAGGTCGAGATCGAGCTCCACGAAGTCGAAAACCCAGAAGTCGTGCTGAGAGCGGGCTATTCTTCGACGGCGGATCTCATCATCCGAGAGAAGACGGACGTCCTTATTGCACCGGAGAGACTCGTTCTCTTCGAGGAGGATGGAGCCAAGGCCTTCGTGGAGTTGCCACCCGACACGCCGGAAGGCGAGCCCAGGAAGATGGAGATCCAAACCGGGCTCTCCGATGGGCTGAATATCGAAGTCACCGATGGGCTCGAAGAGGGTGACGAGCTCGTCGAGCGACCGCCGAGAGAGATCTTCTAGGACCGATGACCTTCGTTCTCAATCCGCTTCGCCAGCTCTGGCGAGACCTCCGGACGCAGAAACTGCGCACGTTTCTGACGACCTTTGGCATCGTCTGGGGAACCGTAGCGGTCACCCTGTTGTTGACGTTCGGCCAGGCGATGCATCACCAGATGCTGAAGAATGTCCTCGGTCTCGGCAATGCGATCGTCATCGCCTTTCCATCCCAGACCTCCAAGCCGTTCGAGGGCCTCGGCAAAGGAAGGCGAATACGGGTCTCCGAGGACGACATCGATCTGATCCGGAAGCGCTCCACCAAAGTAGAGGCCATCTCGAGTGAGTATGCGGATACTCTCCAGCTCAAGCTCGGCACCAAGACCATGGCCGTCGACGTCTCCGGCGTCAGCCCCGACTTCGGACACATGCGCAACATGATAGCGAGCCTCGGGGGACGTTTTCTCAACCCGCTCGACGAGACGAAGAAGCGTCGCGTCGCATTCCTCGGTAACGAGCTAGCCGAGGACCTCTTCGGCTCGGCAGATCCAGTCGGTCAGATCTTCCGGCTGCACGGTTCGCCGTTTACCGTCATCGGAGTCCTCGAGC
>JARFQS010000306.1 GCA_029287645.1 Thermoanaerobaculia bacterium
GGCAAGAAGGTGCTCGACCCCGTGCACCATTGCCTCGAAGAGAGGCGAGAAGTGGCCTTTCTCGGCCAACGCCTGCTCGTGCGGAGGGACGGGGGCACCTTCCCGATCCACGACTCTGCCGCACCGATTCGCGGCCAGGACGGCAAGGTCACCGGGTCGATCCTCGTCTTCAAGGACCTCACACAGGTTCGGCGGGCGGAAGACGAAATGGAGCATCTGGCCAGCCACGATCCGCTGACCGGACTCATCAATCGCCGGGAGTTCGAGCGCCAACTCCGGCAGACTCTGCAGGCAAGGGATGGTCGGACCGGAAGACATGCCCTATGCCAGTTGGACCTGGATGCTTTCAAGCTGGTCAACGAGACCTGCGGCCACACCGCCGGCGATCAGCTGATTCGCAAGATCGCCTCGGTCATCGAGGAGCGGGTCAGGCAACAGGATGTCCTGGCACGCCTGGGTGGGGACGAGTTCGGAATTCTCTTCCGTGACTGCTCACCCGAAGAGGCCGAGCAGCGGGCCAAGGAGATCGGCGATGCCATCCACAGCTTCCGCTTCCATTGGGGGGGACGCACCTTCACCAATCGGGTCAGCGGCGGCCTGGCACCCCTGTCCTCGTCGCACGCGGGAGCGGATGCCCTGCTGAGTGCCGCGGATGCCGCCTGCTTCGTAGCCAAGGACAAGGGTGGCGGATCCATTCACATCTACCAGCCCGGAGACCGTGAGATCGCCGAGCGATATGGAGAGATGCAGTGGATCTCACGTCTGCAGAAGGCCCTCGACGAAGATCGCTTCCGGCTCTATCACCAAATCATCAAGCCCCTGGGCACGACTGATTCGGAGCCCCCTTTGAGCGAGCTCTTCATTCGACTCATCGACGAGGAGGGCAAGCTGGTCTATCCGGGGTCGTTCATTCCGGCGGCCGAGCGATATGGACTCATACCTACGATCGATCGCTGGGTCCTGAGCACCGCCTTGCGCCTGATGGCGCACGGCGGCAATGGAGTCATGGCCGCCGAGAGCCGGTTCGCCATCAATCTCTCCGGCCTCAGTCTCGGCGCCGACGGCTTCCTCGATTTCGTGGTCGATGAGCTGGACAAAACCGGGATTCCACCTGAGAGGGTCTTCTTCGAAATCACCGAGACCTCCGCTATCGCCAACCTGCCGATGGCCATGCGCTTCATCTCGGTTCTGAAGGGCATGGGCTGCCGCTTCGTCCTCGACGATTTCGGCCAGGGGCTGAGCTCGTTCGGCTACTTGAAGAACCTGCCCCTGGATTTCCTCAAGATCGACGGCGGCTTCGTGCGCGAGATGGTCGCCGATCCGATTCAGGCGGCGCTGGTGGCATCGATCCACGAGATCGGCGAAGTGATGGGGCTGCGCACAATCGCGGAGTCGGTGGAGGATGAGGCCACCCTCGAGGCGTTACGCCAGATCGGGGTCGATTACGTTCAGGGATACCTGTTCCAGCGACCCCGCCCACTGAGCGAAATCTAGGCAGCGGCTGCCCGTTGCGGGCAGCGCTGTCCCGACCCGAGATCCGGGCCGGGGCGCTGGTCTTCTTGATATATTGAGAGTCTCCGAAGCGGCGGCCAGTTCGGGCCCCGTGGGCATGAAACCCGAATCAAGAGAAGAAAGGTCAAATCCGATGCGCTACACGTCGCCCCTGGAAGCGGTGCCTACCTCGAACCCGAAATTGACAGCGTGGGCCGAGCGGGTGATCGACCTCTGCAACCCTGGCAAGGTCTGGTGGTGCGACGGCACTACCGAGGAGTACGACGAACTGGCCCAGATCATGACCGAGACCGGCACGGCCCGGTGGCTGGATCCGGAACTGCGCCCTAATTCGCTGTATGTACGCTCGGATCCGGCCGACGTGGCACGCGTCGAAGACCGCACGTTCATCTGTTCCCAGCGCCATGAGGACGCAGGACCAACGAACAACTGGGGTGATCCAGCAGAAATGAAGGCCCACCTGCGAGGCCTCTACGATGGCTGTATGGAAGGCCGGACGATGTTCATCATTCCCTACTCCATGGGCCCGATCGGTAGCCCCATCGCCAGAATCGGCATCGTCATTACCGACTCGCCCTACGTCGTATGCAACATGCACATCATGGCTCGTGTCGGCACGGAGGTTTTGGAAGCGCTCGGTGACAGCGAGGACTTCGTTCGTGGGATCCACTCGGTCGGATACCCACTCGACAGCCAGAAGAAGCCGGATCAACCGTGGCCCTGCAACGCCGACAACAAATACATCTGCCATTTCCCGGAAACCCGAGAGATCTGGTCTTTCGGCTCCGGCTACGGTGGCAACGCACTGCTTGGGAAGAAGTGTCACGCTTTGCGTATCGCCTCGGTTCAGGCGCGTGATGAGGGTTGGCTGGCCGAGCACATGCTGATCCTGAAGCTCACCAACCCGGAAGGGCAGTCGAAGTACATCGCGGCCGCCTTTCCTTCGGCCTGTGGCAAGACCAATCTGGCGATGATGAATCCGACCCTGCCGGGTTGGAAGGTGGAGACCATCGGCGACGACATCGCCTGGATGAAGTTCGGTGACGATGGCCGGCTGCATGCCATCAACCCCGAAGCCGGCTTCTTCGGCGTAGCCCCGGGCACCAGCATGCAGTCGAATCCGAATGCCATGCTCTCTCTCGAGGAGAACAGCATCTTCACCAACTGCGCCCTGACGCGGGAAGGTGACGTCTACTGGGAGGACATGCTGGACGAGAAGCCCGACTTTCTCGTCGACTGGCTACGCCGACCCTGGACGTCGGAAAGCAAGCGGACGGCCGCCCATCCCAACGCTCGCTTCACGGCTCCTGCGAGCCAGTGTCCGGTGATCGCTAGTGAGTGGGAGGATCCGGCGGGGGTGCCAATCGACGCCATCCTCTTCGGTGGCCGACGGGCCACGGCCGTGCCATTGGCAACCGAGGCATTCGGTTGGGAGCACGGCACATTCCTGGGATCGATCATGGCATCCGAGAAGACAGCTGCCGCTGCCGGCAGGGTCGGAGTCGTGCGCCGGGACCCCATGGCCATGTTGCCGTTCTGCGGCTATCACATGGGCGACTACTTCGCCCACTGGCTCGCGATGGGAGCCAAGGGTGGCGCCCAGGGAAAGGGCGAATGGGGAACGATGCCCCGCATCTTCTATGTGAATTGGTTCCGCAAGGACGATGAGGACAACTTCCTCTGGCCAGGATTTGGCGAGAACAGTCGTGTCCTCAAGTGGGTCTTCGATCGCTGCAACGGCGAGGGCGAGGTTGAGGAGAGCTTCATCGGCCTCCATCCCGTGGCCGGGAGCTTGGACCTCGAGGGCCTCGACCTCTCTCAGCAGGATCTCGATCTGCTCCTTCGGGTCGACCCCGAAGACTGGAGGCGGGAGGTAACGCTGTTGCACGACCACTACTTCCAGTTCGGCGAGCGCCTGCCGAAGGCCCTGGCGGATCAACTTGCCGAGCTCGAGAAGACCATCAAGGAACTGACCGATTGACCCGATATGGTCCGGCCGTCAGGCCTGCCGCGGATAGACCCAGAATCCAACAGCGAAACGCTGTGCGAGGAGGGACAAAGTGAACATCGAGGGTAGCAAGGTACTCGTTCTTGGCGGCTACGGCCTGGTGGGGATCGCAGTCTGCCGTGAGTTGTTGGACCGCAATCCCCGGGAGATCCAGATCCACAGCCTCCGGCAGGACGAAGCCGAGGAGGCCCTGGAGAAAGTCGCCCCGTTCGCGCACGGCGTCAAGCTCTCGGCTTCGAGTGGTGACATTTTCGGACTCACGGAAGAGGTACCCCGAACTGAGCAGATCGCAGCCCAGCTGAAGCCCCTGAGCGATGAGGAACGCGGGCAGTTCTTGCTGTACCGATTGCTGGTCGACGGCAAGCCCGACATCGTCATCGACTCCGTGAACACCGCTACCGGCATTGCCTACAGGGACGTCTATTCAGCCTCCGCAAGGGTGTTGAAGAGTCTCGAAGCCGGCAACTCGCAATGCGAACAGGTCGAGGATCTTCTCGAGGCCCTCTATGTACCACGACTGATCCGGCACATTCAGATCTTGTATGGCGGCATGATCGATGCCGGTACTCGGGCCTATTTCAAGGTCGGCACCAGCGGTACGGGTGGCATGGGCCTCAACGTCCCCTACACCCACTCCGAGGAGAAACCGAGCCGCGTGCTGCTCTCCAAGAGTGCCATGGCAGGGGCCCAGTCCATGCTGCTCTTCCTCATGGCCCGGACCCCTGGGGCTCCGATCACGAAGGAGATCAAGCCGGCGGCGGCGATTGCCTGGAAGAAGATCGACCACGGTCCCATCTACCGCGGGCGAAAGCCCATCTACCTGATGGAGGCGACTCCCCAGCCTCTGGGTGAGACCTTCTCGACCCACGATCCCGCGGCCGCCAAGGCCACCGAGAACATTCTCGAGACCGCCTACATCGACACCGGTGAGAACGGCATCTTCAGCGTCGAAGAGTTCGCCATGCTGACCACCTCCCGGCAGATGGAGTTCGTGACGCCCGAAGAGATCGCCCAGTACCTGATCTTCGAGATCGAGGGCGGCAACACCGGGCACGACATCATCAACGCTCTCGACAACGCGGTCCTGGGGCCCACCTACCGGGCCGGCCTCATGCGCCACTGGGCATTGGAGCGGATGATGGAGTTCGAGAGCCAGGGCGAGACCAAGAGCGTCGCCTTCGAGATGCTGGGACCACCTCGCAACACGAAGCTCCTTTTCGAGGCGCACCTGCTTCGAGAGGCATTTGGAACCATGACCGCGGTTCGCGAGTCGACCCCGGAACAAGTAGTCGAGAAGATCGAGACCATGCTTGAGAAGGAGCCACGGCTCGCCAACGAAGTGGTTTCCGTGGGGATTCCCATTCTCTTGTCTTCAGGCGAGATCCTGCGCGGGCAGCAGGTGATCGTGCCTGCCGAGGCGGACAACGAGCCGCTCACTCCCGAGAATCTGGAGGCGTGGGTCCACGACGGGTGGGTCGATCTACGGCTCGACAACTGCGCCAGCTGGATCGCCCGGATGCAGCGGATCCACGACGACACGGCTGCTATTCCCGAGGACGACACCTCGAGCCGCCACCTACGCAACCGAAGATTCTGGGACGAGGAGAAGAGGATTCAGCCCGGCAAGATTCTGGGGTGGATCCTATCGGTGGAAGAGCACGGCGCCCGCTTCAAGCACTAGGCCCTGTGGGAGGGGACAAGCCCCTCCCCTACAATCCTCTCTCGAATTCACTGAGGCGGACGGGTAGGCGTCGGGCACCCCAGTCGCCGGGACTCCCCGCGAAGCGTCCAGCACAGGGGGTACCGCAGGCCAGGCAATCGCCATCTTCCGAGATCCGCCATTCGTTCAGCACATACCAGTCACGGCCGATGAGTCTCTCGCCGCACTCGTGGCAGTACGTACTGCCGCCCTCGTGGTCGTGTACGTTGCCCGTGTAGACATATCGGAGGCCGTTGCCTATCGCGATCCGGCGGGCTGCACTCAGTGTGCGTGGCGGTGTCGGAGGTCGATCCATCATCTTCCAGTCCGGATGGAAGGCGGTGAAGTGCATCGGAGTCTCCGGCCCCAGCTTGTCCACCACCCACCTGGACAGGGCATCGATCTCCTCGGCCGAGTCGTTCTCGCCCGGGATGAGAAGTGTGGTGATCTCGAACCAGACCTGGGTCTCGTGCCGAAGATACTCCAGAGTGTCCAGGACGGGCTGCAGGTGTGAGCCACAGATCTCGCGGTAGAACTCCTCCGTGAAGCCCTTCAGGTCGACGTTGGCGGCATCCATGTGGCGGTAGAACTCCTCGCGTGGCTGCGCACAGACCTCGCCCGCCGTTACCGCGACCGCCTGGATATCCAGCTCGTGACAAGCCTGGGCCACGTCGATCGCATACTCGTGGAAGATAACGGGGTCGTTGTAGGTGAAAGCGACGCTACGGCAGCCCAGCTCTCTCGCCGCTCGGGCAATCGTCTCCGGTGCGGCCTGATCGGCCAGGGTGTCGAACTGCCGCGACTTCGAAATATCCCAGTTCTGACAGAACCGACAGGCCAGATTGCAGCCCGCCGTTCCGAAGGAGAGAACCGGAGTCCCTGGGAAAAAGTGATTCAGGGGCTTCTTCTCGATGGGGTCCACGCAGAAGCCGCTGGAGCGACCGTAGGTCGTGAGGACTACCTCGCCGTCCAGGCAGCCACGCACGAAACACAGGCCTCGCTGGCCTTCGCGTAGCCTGCAGAAACGGGGGCACAGATCGCACTGCACGCGCCCGTCTTCGAGCTCATGCCAGTAGCGAGTCGAAACGACGCTGGCGTCACGAGTGATGGGTACGTCCATGACCGAGGCTTCCTCTCAATGCAACCAACCACAGATACACTGAATTCCAGTCAGTAATCTTCTTTCGGAGATTCGTTGTGGGGCGTAGGGGCCTAGAGGGCGATTCCCTGAACAGAGCCCTACATTCGGTCAGATACCACCACCGCACAGGGCCTCGAACTCCCAAGCCCTCAAAGACCGGCCGGAGGTACGAGGGCCGCCTCAACCCCCAAGCCCTCGAGGAGCGCCCGGCGGTGAGCCGGGCGCCTCAACCCTCCGGTCAGGGATTCACGAGCTTCACCCAGTTGCGCATGGCCCCGAGGCTACAGCCGAACTTCTCGTGGCCCTTGCCCAGGTGCTGAGCCTCGATGATCTGCTCGCAAGAGCAGCCGGCTGTATCACCCACCGTGAAGAAGTCGGTTGGGCCACTCTGTAGCCGCCCCTGAGAACCAAGACTGCCAGGGCTCGTGGTATCGAACAACCCATCTTCATCCACCAACGCGTACCGATTGACACCCAAACGTTGTGTCGGTACCGACTCGGGAATCACCGTCGCCGGACAGACGTCCACATCGTCGGGGACTCCGTCATCGTCGGCGTCGACCGACACGAAGAGGGAGAGACCGTCGTGATCCGAGGATCGCAGCGGTGTCGACTCATCGTTGATCAGATCGAAGGCCGCATCGGAGTTGCCACGGCCCAACTCGTACCCAGCGACGAACTCACCTAGCCCTTCTGCTGTCAACGCGTGGTCGAGGGCCTGAGCATTGCCTCTGAAGATGAAGGAGTATCGCTCCTCCGGCGCCAGGTAGAGAGTCTGATTGGTCAGATCCGGATCGACTTGGTCATCGCACGAATTGGCATCGCAGACGAGATTGTCGTCTGGCTCGAAGTCACCGAGGATCTGGCCGACCGGGTCGACGTAGCCGTCGGTGAACTCGAAGCCGTTGAAATCACCAAGGACCACCAGGTGAATTCCGGGGTTTGCCATCTGTAATGTCTGCACCTTGTCGGCGATGGACACCGCCTGCTCGTAGCGCTTCTGGCGCACCCGCGGACCGTCCACCGGATCCTCGATACCTCCCAGTGAACGATTGTGGACCGTCATCACCGCTACAGGGAAGGATCCGAACTCGAGCTCAAATTGCCCCTCGAGCAGCAGCGGCGGCCGATCGTGGAGGATGTCCTCTCTCAGATCCACAGGGTTGAAGTACGTTTCGTAGTAGCCCAGCTGCTCGAAGCTCTCCACTGTCACCGTGTCCCGCACCATGAAGCCCACATCGATCGTGCCGATATCGTTGCCCTCCACCAAGATCGGCGTGTAGACGACCGTTGGATCCGACATCGCGATCTCGACCGCCAGGTCCTCGAGGACCCCGATCTTCTCCACCTCCTGCACGGCCAGGACATCGGGGGCGTCGAGAACGTTCAGAACGTGGTCGGCCAGCTTGGACTTGCGTCTGACATATTCAGCCGTCGACACGACGAAGTCGTCACGTGTTTGGCCCTGGGCGTTCTCACTCGGCGGGTCATCGATATCATCGAAGAACCGGAACATGTTCAGGCTGCCTACCGTGAATTCCCCGGCCTCGCGGTCCCTGACCGGCCGTGGAA
>JARFQS010000315.1 GCA_029287645.1 Thermoanaerobaculia bacterium
TGACCCCACCGTCTGCCCCGCGCTCGACCTCGCCCCGGAGCGTTACCGGACTCTCGCTCCGCCATCCATCGCCAGACTCGAAGCTGTCGGCATCGGTCACGAAAAGAGTGCGGGTCTCACCGGTTTCGGGACTCATCACGCGGGCGGTGTCCTGGCCGTTGACGGCCAGAATCAACAACTCGCCCTGGGGAGTCCGATAGGCGCCCGCCAACGGCTCGGCCAGGTTCGGGCCCTCCGGCCAGAAGAACCAGAGGAGCCCTACGACGATGAGGAGAACGACACCTGCCAGGATGAATCCGATCCACTTCACGAGTCGGCGCATGATCTTTCGGCCCTCCTATCTCGTCAGTCTGTAGATGAGAACAGCGACCCGCTTCGCGTTCGCCGAGAGAGACGTGAGGTCGATGTGCTCGTCCACCGTATGCCCCTTCCAGCCGACGACTCCCAGGCCAGCCAGACTGGCCTCCACATGCGACGCTACGAATGAAATGTCGGCCGCTCCACGCTGGCCCGGGTCGAGAATCTCCAGGTCACCGAAACCCAAATCGCGACTCACACTCTCGAACCGGTGCAACAGCTCATGGTTGCCGTCGGTGGGAAACATGGCTGGATAGCCATCCCGAAAACTGATCTCGGCCTCCGTGCCAGGCAACGAAAGAGCGACGATAGCTCGCATTCTTTCTCTGGCGCGCTCCTTCTGTTCTTCGGACAGGAAGCGCAGATCTCCGTGCACGACTGCGGTCTCGGCGATGATGTTGGTCTTGCCGAAGGCCGTTCCTCGGTTGGCCTGTGGATCGTAATCGACCGAGGTACCTCCCAGGATCGTTCCGGGATTGAACGTGAGGTATTGCTCGCCGCGAAGCTGGGAATAGAAAGTGTCGAGAATCCGAGTCGCTTCGAAGATGGCTCCCGGGCTGACTCCAGGCCTGAAGATCCCCGAAGAGTGTGCCGGCTTCGCAGTTACTTCGAGAGTCCATTCGCTGGCACCACGGCGGGCGATGGTCGCAGTTCGAAGGTCACGCACCCCGGCTTCGAAGCCCAAAGCGATGTCGCTGCGACGCCCTGCCTCGATCAGGTCCCGGCGCGATACCTCCACC
Source organism: Thermoanaerobaculia bacterium (assembly GCA_029287645.1). Lineage (GTDB taxonomy): Bacteria > Acidobacteriota > Thermoanaerobaculia > Multivoradales > JAHEKO01 > JAUVRX01. The sequence continues at coordinate 1,098 of JARFQS010000315.1, forward strand.
GGCCTGCCAGGGTTCTCCTCGTCCCCGGTGAGGGCCACGATGAGCCGGGTATTTTCGAGGGCACCAGCGTCGTGAAGGGCTTTGAGGGCATAGAGGATGACGAGATTGCCCCCCTTCATGTCCTCAGTACCGGGACCGTAGGCGATGTCGCCTTCGCGGCGGAAATGCTGAAATGGGCTATCGGGCTCGAAAACAGTGTCCAGATGGCCGATCATCAGGACTCTCTTGCCCCGATCTCCATCCAACTCGGCGAACAGATGGCCTCCCCGCTGCAACTCGGGTGGCTGCTCGACCCAGCGGGTGGTAAATCCCAGGGCTTCCAGCTCGCGCTCGAAGTATCTTCCGACTTGGCGAATACCCTCGGGATTCATGGTTCCACTGTTGATGTTGACGATCTCCTCGAGAGCGGCGATGGCCTCTTCGCTGCGCGCCTCCACCGCTTCCACGATTCTGGCCTCGGTCGCATCCAACGCGACGACAGGGGGCGCTGGACAGACGACGAGGCACAAGATCAGTAACGCCAGAGCTCTGCTTCCCCTGGAATTCACTCTCATTGGAACAACCTCCCCTCCACCTGGGTGGTGAGACTCCAGACCCGGCCTACGAGCCTGGGTACCAATCGCGGATCCGAACCTCGATCCCAGCCTCTCCTTCCAGCGAGGCACTGAACTCTCCAAGATCCGAGCCTCGATAGTGAAACGGATAGACGACCTTCGGCCTGAACGCCTTGACGCATTCGGCCGCCTCGGTCGGTGTCATGGTGTACGGCAAATTCATCGGCACGAAGGCCACGGTAATGTCGGAGAGCTGCCGCATCTCCGGAATGCACGCCGTATCTCCGGCGAGGTAGACACGCTCGCCGCCCAGGGTCAGGACGTAGCCGTTGCCCCTTCCCTTCTCGTGGTAGAGCCCTCCCTCCTCGGGTCCCCGCTTCAGGTTGTACATCGGAATCGCCTCGATCTGTAGGCCCGCTGCCTCCTTCTTGTCACCGTTCGCCATCACGGTCTCGCCCTCGACCTTGTCGGCCGCCGCTGCCGGCACGACGAGAATCGTCGAGTCCTTTCGAAGCTTGGCGATCATCTCGACATCCAGGTGGTCGCCATGGATGTCGGTGACCAGGATCAGATCGGCCTTCGGCGCCTCCGAGTAGTCCCCCCGGCTCCAGGGGTCGACATAGATCACCGTATCGCCATGTTCGATCTGCACGCTGCCGTGCAGAATCGGCGTGATCCGGATGTCTCCGCCCTCAGCCTTCACGGTGTCCACTGTTCCGGCGGACAGCAGACTCGTCGGCAACAAGAGGGCTGCTCCCAAGACACACATTGCCTTAGCTCTCAAACCAACCTCCTGACGTTCGATTCACTCTCATGGATCTCAAAACAGAATCATAGGCCATGGGGAGGTCGTTGCGAGAGCCGAGCCCTGCTCAATGGGCGGAGGCACCCTCCAACAGTGGCTTCGACCACAGAACAAGGATCGTGCGGCATCGTAGAATGGCCTGGTGAACGAGCTCCTGCAGGACCTGGATCTCGAAGATTCGACCACCGACTCGACACCCGAGCCCAACCGCATCGAGCAGATCATCGTGCTGCTCGCCGACTCGGTTTGGGCCGTGGTCGGACTGGTGCTCTGGATCCCGCAGATCGTACGAGTCGTCATCACCTCGGCGATCAGACTGGTCCACTCCGCCCTGACCCGCCAGCCGATCGACGCGATTCGAGGCCCCATACGCAGGGTCAGCCGGTTCTACGTCGACGGTTTCCTGACGCCCGGAAGGTCGCGGTCCTCCGGTGCCTACGCATCCCGTGAGCCCCGATTGGGCCGTTTCCTGATCGAGGCGATCTGGGTGATCGTAGTATGGATGCTGGTGCTCCGGCTGGTGAGTCAGCCTGCCTTCGACAAGGTGTGGAGTGTCATGGCCTCGACCGCAGCCAGCGCGTGGGAGTTCTTGGCTTCTTCGGTGCGGAACCTGGTGTCTCGGTTGCCCGAAGGGTTCGAGGCCTTGATCGAGCTCGGCACCGCTCCTCGCCTCTTCCTGGGGATCGTGGTACTTCTCGTGTTTGTCGGCGGTCTGGTTCTCGGTCTTCGACGTCGCTGACGACTCTTCAAATCCACTTGTAGACGGCGGAGTTGATGTTCATGCCCGCCCCGACCGAAGCGAAGACCACGATGTCGCCACTCTCCAGGGTCTGACCTTCGAGCTCTCCCCGCACGATCAGATCGAGGAGGGTGGGTATGGTGGCTACCGAGCTGTTGCCGAGGTAGGAGATCGTCATCGGCATGACTCCCTCTGGAATCTCATCGACCCCTTCGAGCCGGAACAATCGCCGCAGGATCTTCTCGTTCAACCTGGCGTTGGCCTGGTGCATCAGCATCTTGTCCACATCGCCCAGGGTCAACCCCGCCTTCTGCAGCGTTTCGTGCAGGAAGCCCGGAACCGTCGTCACCGCGTACTCGTACAGCTTGTGACCCTGCATCTTGAGGAAAAGGGCATCGTCCTCGAAATCCGGGTTGTAGGAGGAGCCCATCCACATCAACGAGGCGTGCTCCAGCGTGTCGGACCGGGCGGCATGAGACAGGACACCGATCGGCTCGGCACTCGACTGGGCCTCCAGAATCGCGCAACCAGCTCCGTCCGAATACAGCATGCCGTCTCTGTCGTGGGGATCCGAGACTCGTGACAGGGTCTCCGTGCCGATCACCATCGCCCGTGACGCATCACCCGACCTCAGGAAGTAATCGGCCTGGATCACGCCTTGTAGCCAGCCCGGACATCCGAAGGGCAAGTCGTAGGCTACGCACCCCGGGTTGCGGATTCCCAGCCCCTGTTTGACCCTGGCCGCCAGGCTGGGCACCAGGTCGGTCCTCAGGTTGTCGGCCGGCACATCCCCGAAATTGTGCGCCACGATGATGTAGTCGAGGGTCTCCCTGTCGAGACCCGAAGAGCGGAGTGCTTCTTCGGCCGAGGCACCGGCGATGTCGGAGGCCACCTGATCATCCGTCACCCATCGCCTCTCGGCGATCTCGGTGATGCCTTCGAATTTCTCCAGCACGGTGCTATTGCTCGCCGGATCGATCGGATCACCGTACCCCTTGTAGAACTCGTTCCCGATGAAGTCCTGATTGACGACCCTCCTCGATGGGACATAGCTCCCTGTCCCGACGATCACCGAGTATCTTTCTCTCACCATCTTGCCTTGCCTTCCCCTTTATGGAGCTTTCCCTTCTCCTGTTCCCCACCTCGTCGCCCATGCCGGCCATGGGACGGCCTTCTCGCTGAGATGGGGGAACCGAGAGACTACTCTGAAATCTCCTCAAGCACCAACACCTCCACGCTCGGTCCGGATCGCAGGTCAGTCACGATCTCTATCAGGCCATATACTTGCCGAGCCTGAAGGGAACGATCGAAGAATGGAGCGCGTAGCCATCCTGGGTGCCGGTGCGTCCGGCCTGAGTAGCGCCGCACTGCTGCGAGAGCGTGGCTATGACGTCACCGTTTTCGAGGCCGCAGACCGTGTCGGCGGGTTGGCTAGAAGCTTCGAATGGCATGGCTTCCACTGCGACATCGCTCCCCACCGCCTGTTTACCCACGATCAGGAGGCTCTGGACTATCTGCTTCGACTCGTGCCCATGCACAAACACCGTCGGCGCAGCACGATCTTCATCGCCGGCAAGAAGGTGCACGACCCGGTCAATCCCGTCGACCTCATTCTGCGATTGCCAGCAAGAGTCAGCAGCCAGCTGGTCAAGGACTACCTGTTCAAGCCCAAGCTGCCCGAGGATTCCTTCGAAAATCTGGCGTTGAACAAGTTCGGCAAAGGGCTATACGACCTCTTCTTCGAGCCCTATACGCGCAAGATGTTCGGTGTGTCGCCGGCCGAAATCTCGGTCGAATGGGGCCGGCAGAAGCTACGAACATCCGGGTTGCGAGATGTCTTCCGACGCAATACGAAGATCTTCTTTCGACATTTCTACTATCCAGAAGAAGGTGGCTACGGTGCCATCTGCCAGGCCCTCCATTCCAAGGTCGAGGATCGGGTCGAGCTACGAGCCCGTGTCACCGGTCTGGAGACATCTGATGGCAAGGTGACAGCAGTTCACTACGACCAGGATGGTGACAGCCGCATCTTTTCCTGCGACCGATTGGTCTCGACGATTCCGGCCACAGTACTGGGCTCGATGCTGGGCCACGACTTCTCACTGCGATTTCAACCCGTGACGCTGGTGTATCTCCTCTTCGACAAGCCCAGTGTCATGCCCTATCACTGGATCTACTTCGGAGATGGCGATGTGGTGATCAACCGCATGGCCGAGTTCAAGAACTTTGCGCGAGGCAGCGTGCCCGAGAACCGCACAGTGGTGGTCGCCGAGGTGACGACACCTACCGATGACCCCCAAGGCGATGTTCTCGAAGCCTTCGAGCGCTACGGCCTCGCCCAGCGAGGCGAGTTGCTCGACAGCCTTCTGATCCATGAGTCCTTTGGCTACCCTGTCTATGACCGGCACTACGAGCTGGCGGTGAAAGAGGCCAGGGAGGTCTTCGGCGCCTTGGACAATCTGCATCTGGTAGGACGCAATGCGGAGTTTCGCCACATCGAGGTCGATGAGGATCTGGCCTCCGCCATGAAATTGGTCCGCCAACTCGCCAATGATCGAGCCTAGCTCGGGACCTCAGGACCTCAAGACCTCAGGACCTCAGGACCTCAAGACCTCAAGACCTCAGGACCTCAAGACCTCAACATGACCCCTCAGACGCTTCTCGAGCTCGGCTCCCTCGAACCTCTGAGCAAGAGGAC
>JARFQS010000341.1 GCA_029287645.1 Thermoanaerobaculia bacterium
TCGCAGTGGGTGCCAAGGAGAACATCCGGCGGGTGACGCAGCAGCTCGGTGTGCCGGTCGAGCTCGCGAAGACACCGGCGATGAACGCCATCTTCAGAGACAGCCTGATGCGTTTCTCGAACGTCTGCAACGGCTGCTTCAAGGCGATCTACACCCTCAGCATGCGGCGGGCCCATGATCTGGGCATCCCGATCATCGTCACCGGGTTGTCCCGGGGTCAGATGTTCGAGACCCGTCTCACAGAAGAGATGTTTCGCGACGGCCGGCACAGTCCAGACGAGGTCGATGCTGCGGTGCTGGCAGCACGGAAGGTCTACCATCGGGTCAGTGACGAGGTGACGCGCTCACTCAATGCCAGCCTGTTCGAGGACGACGAGATCTTCGAGGCGATCCAGTTTGTCGACTTCTTCCGCTACGTCGATGTTGGTCTCGACGAGATGTACTCCTATCTGCGGCAGAGAGTGACGTGGGTTCGTCCCGAAGACACGGGTCGCTCTACGAACTGCCTGATCAACGACCTCGGTATCCACATCCATCAGCAGGAGCGCGGCTATCACAACTACGCGCTGCCCTACAGTTGGGATGTCAGGCTGGGTCACAAGACCCGTGAAGAAGCGCTGGAAGAGCTCGATGACGATATCGACGAGATGTACATCGAGGAAACGTTGGAGGCCATCGGGTATGACGACCAGAACGTCTCAGCCGGTACGGGTCAAACGAGCCTCGAGGCCTTTGTCGTCGCCTCGGAAGCGATCTCCGAGGCGGATGTCCTGCGCGAGCTGGGCGAGCGCCTGCCTCCCTACCTGATTCCCACTCACCTGCACCAGGTCGATTCGATCCCCTTGCTTCCGAGCGGCAAGGTGGACGAGGAGGCGCTTCGCTCGCAGATCTATGGGCGGCAGACCGACACGCCGTTTCGCGAGCCCGAGGGCCCGGTCGAAGAGTTCCTGACCCACGTATGGCAGCTGGAACTGGGACTGGAGCGAGTCGGCGCCGATGACGATTTCTTCGAGCTGGGCGGCACCTCCCTCGGAGCCATGCAGGTCATGCTGCAGCTGTGTCGGGAGTTCGACCTCGACCTGCCGCTCGAAACGATGTTTTCGCACTCCTCCCTGGGGCGATTGGCCAAGGCAGCAGAAGACAGGATCCTGGCCGACGCCGCCGAGCTCGCCGAAGGTGGGTCGCAACGACGGGCTGAAGAGGTCGAACCTCCGAGCTGAAGTCCCTATTGGTACGCCTGCCAATGGCTCAGCAGTCGCCACGCTACGCCGACTCGCTGCGCCGCGCTGAGCTCCTTGAACGTCTCGATCTGTGTGTTGGTTTTCGTGTAGAGCGACATTCGTCGGACCCGATCCCGAGTGTGCAGGAACTCCAGATGAGTCACTCTCATCGAGGGTCGATAGGCTAGCTGCAGATCCGGACGTCTCGCCGCCAGCCGGTGAAGCAGCTCGCTGTCGGCGGCTCGCTTCCACTCCTTGAAGGGTCCGAGCTCTTCGAATACGGAGGACCGCACCGCCATGTTGTTGGCATAGCCGAAGTAGTGGTCGGCTTCACAGCGTTGCAGGACGTAGTCGACCTTGGCATTCTCGTAGGCCCCCAGAAGACGCAGGCCCCAGGTGGCGCTGGCGGGATAACGGAAGTGACCCAGGAGGATGGCGATGGCCGGATCCATCATGCCGTCCAGGATCGATCGTAGCCAGTCGCTTGCTGCCACACAGTCGGCATCGGTGAAGGCGAGGAGTGGAGCTCGGGCCCTGCGAATCGCGGTGTTGCGGGCCGTGTAGGCCCCCGCTCTCGGCTCCTCGAGTACCGTCACTTCGGGGTAATGCGCGGCAATCGAAGGGGAATGGTCCGTCGAGCGATTGTTGATCAGGAGGATCTCGTGGTCGCCACCCACCGAAGCCTGGTCCAACAGCGACTCGATGCACGTGGCCAGCGTGAGCTCGTTGTTGAAGAACGGGACGATCACGGAGATGCAGGGAGACTCGGCCATGGTCGCTCGAAGAGTATCAACCCGGCGCAGCGATTCCACCCGCTCGCTGTTGAGCTCGAGAGGCGATCTCGTGATAGAGATCCTGGCGCAGCAGACGTGTCACACGGTTCCGTTGCGCGGCGTTCAACTCTCGATGCGATGTTGCGGAGTGACGTATCGGGCGGCCCACGTCTGCCTTCCAGGGCTCATCTTCTGTCACGAGCCGGTCGGTGGTGGGGCCGTAGCTTTCCAGGATCTCCGGTTCCCAGGCCAGACCGAGGTCCGCGAGCAGCCGCCTGAGGGTCGGCTCGGGTTGCGAAGTGAGCTGCTCGTAGAACACGAAGTGGTCGTTGGGATCTGCAACGCGAGTCAGGGAGAAGGCCACATCCTCGTTCCAGCGTTGAATGCACGTTTCGAGGTCGTAGGGACGCTCCCAGCTCTGCGAAGCCCTGTAGAGCGACGCGACGACCTCCATCCCGTCTCGGATCATGTGAATGAATTGGGGCCGCGGATCCTCGTTGGAGACCCTCTCGAGGTACGGAACGTAGCGCAGGTGCCTCGGGGTCTTTTCGATCCAGTAGGGAGTGCCTCTGCGCAACGCCAGCTCGTCGAAGATCCTCAGCAGCCGCCGCGCCACCGTCCGGGACTGGGTCGGGAGCCAGGGCTTCAGCCGCAGCCAAGGACGATTCTCCGAACTGAACCAGCGTGAAGCATCGACAGGTTCCTCCCCGTTTTCGTTCAGGAATGCGGCGACTCCGGGTGCCGGATTCCTGGTCAGGATCGCTGTGGAAGTCCCAGGTAGACGGGAGAAGTGACGAGCGAAGAAGTGGCTCTCCGTGAAGGAGGTGGTGGTGCTGTGAGCGGCTAGCAAGCCTTGCAGCAACGTGGTGCCGGATCGAGGGACGCCCACGACGAAGATGCGTCCCCGGATGGCCAGAGGAGTCATCGGTCTTCGCTACGGGGCGACGGTGGTTCCGCCCCGGGAATGGAGGTCTGTGGCTCGGTCTTTGTTGCCCGGAGGGTAAAGAACGGCCGCAGTGAGGGCATCAGTCGCTCTACGAGTCCGACGGCACCCCTGCCGTGTCCTCCCCGGAAGATGAGCTTGTCGACCCGAAATCCCACACGAGCCAGAAAGTCCGAAACCTCCCGAGTCGTGTACTCCCTGACGTGCCCCATGTGTCCGAGCGTCTCGAGCTTTTCGTACTGCTCGTACACACCGGCCGATGCGGCATGTCCCTGGTTGTGGAGCAGCAGATTGCGGATGCCACGCAGCGACCTGAGGTTCGGTGTCGACAGGAGCAGAGAACCGTTGGGCTTGAGCACCCGCCGCGCCTCGGCGAGCGTGAAGATCGGATCGATCCGGAGGTGCTCGAAGAGCTCGTTGAACAAGACCGCATCGAAAGTCTCTGCAGCGAAAGGCACCGGCTCGATTTCGACATCGCAGCGCGTGATGTCGAGACCCAGCGCCGCGATCGGCCCGGCAAAGCGCTCCGGACTGATGTCAACGGCGCTCAAGTTGTAGCCGAGCTCGCGCAGCGCGCCCGTGAGGAGGAGCGGAATCGCACCGTATTCCAGGATTCGGGATTCGGGCTCGAGGTGCTGCTCGACGATACAGAGATCAGAGGCCAATCGCTGACGGTGCTGGCGGTAGTACCTCGAGAGCCATTCCTCGAGACCAGGATCATCGGGCCGAATGCGGGTGGCGATCTCGTCGATCAGATCGAGGTTTCGCTCGGGTGGAAGTCTCGGCTCTGCCTCCCGCAGGACCGCTCCGGAGCTCATGGACATTTCATGATTCTCCCAGATCCCGCAGGTGTCGAAGAATGACCTGGCGAGCCGCTTCGGCGGAGGCTTCGCCGAGGTGGGGGTCGGGGGTGGGGTGCACGGTCAGCGGGCCCTTGCAGTAGGGGCGCCAGGTCTCGGCAGCATCGGTCTCGGCCTCCTGTGCGTTGAAGATGACAGTCGGCGTGTGGATCGGTTGGGGACGGTATGCGGCATGCAAACGAAATCTGTCCACACGGACGTCTGCATAGAGGATCCGCTCGGTGAGTGGCCTACCGAGGAGTCGTCTCACGCGGCCGACGCCGCATAGCCAGCGGCGCCAGGGCTCGATCGCGAGCCGTCTCCAGAGACGACGGTACGGTTGGCGGGTCCAAGGGCTGTTGCCGCGAGCGTAGAGGCGCAGAGCTTCAGCGACCGACAGATCGTTGACCGGTTCGCGGAGCCCGTCGAGCTGCAGGCGAAGCGGACCCAGTGCGAAGAGATTCACGGGCATCGGAGCAATCAAGTACAAGCGCTGAGCTGGATGGCCGCGCTCTTCCAGGATCCGCGCCGTTTCGAAGGCCATCGAAGCGCCGAACGAGTAGCCCGCCAGGATACAGGTGGAGTCGGGAAATCTCCGCTCGATCTCCTCGACCAGGTCCTCACCGAGCTCCGCCATGGTGCGCCATCGTCCCAGGTTGCCCTCGGGACGCAGACCGACACCACGCAGTCCGTAGACGGGTCTCTCGTTTCGGAATCGAGCCGCGAACATCTCCGTGAAGAAGTGGGGCACGGCGACGATGAAGGGATCCTTTCGACCCATCGTCTGAATGGGAAACAGGTGCTGGTACGACGAAGCAGTCGCTGCGCCCCGCTCCGCGATGCAGAGCGCGAGCTGGCGCACTGTCGGATTCTGAAACACCTCGGCAACGGACAGGGAGACTCCGAAATCCTGTTCGATGGCCATCGTCAACTCGACGACGAGCAGCGAGTGTCCGCCGAGCTCGAAGAAGTTGTCGTCCAACTCGATCCCGGAGCGCTCCAGCAGTCCCTCCCAGAGCGAGAGCAACGCCTGGACCTGGGTCGTGAG
>JARFQS010000416.1 GCA_029287645.1 Thermoanaerobaculia bacterium
ACCGAGATGTCTACTCGTCAGCCCGGTCCAGCACCGTCCGGGGGATCCGCCAGCCGACCGATTCGCCGTCGCAGAAGACGTTGCCTTCACTGTCGGCTTCGAACTCGACTACGTCGTCGGACTCCCAGTCCTCCGGAGATCGCAGGGCGTATCCGCCCTCCGTCCCGCAGACGAGGAATTCGCGCCCGTCCGGAGCCCGCCAGGCGATGGCCTGGGTCTCCCGGTCGAACACATCGCGGTAGCGTACGTTGGAATCACCCATCGACGCCTCCTTTCGTTGCCGACCGACCCGCACAGGCGGCCAGCCTCTGCCTCAACCATAGGGGACGAGCGCTCGCATGGCAAACATACCAACAGGTAGATCGCGTACTACCCACCGGGGTAGCCCCTGCTCTGAATGTCTAGATTGTCTAGATGCCAAAGACGAATACGAGCTGTGCAAGTCCAGCGAGCAGTCCCAAGACACCGCCCATCAGAATCAGCTTCCACTCGTCTTCCTGAAAGCAGGGTCGCAGCAGATCCTGGAACTCTTCGGGTGGCAGATCCGCCATTCTCTCGCGCAACAACTCACCGAGAACCTCGGCGCGCTCCTCGTTGAAGCCCCAGTGATTGAAGGGCTCGATCGAAACCGCAACAGCCTTGTCCCCGACCGACTCCCGGATGTCCTCGAGTCGAGAGCCAACCGTGAGCTCGGCCGCCGGCAGAAAGCTCCCCAGGGCCTCGTCTGCGACAGGTTCGATGTGCCTCTTGATCAGCGCTTCGACCCTGCCCGATCTCGGTCCGGTCAACATGGCCTCGATGATCTGACGGAGGGTCACCACCTCCCGGGTGACGAGGTGAGTCCAGACAGCTGCCACTTCCCGCTGGCGTTTGAGAAAGAGCCCTTGAACCGTCCAGGGACCGACCTGCTTCGGATGCAGAGGCCGAAAGATCAGGTTGATCGCGATCCAGTTCGTGGCGTAGCCGACCAGACCACCGAAGAACGGCAACACCCACCACCCCTTGTAGAAGATCCAGACCCCCAGCTGCACCAGGCCGAAGATGAAACCGAAGTACAACCCCGACCGGACGATGAACTTGAACTCCTCTTCACCCGATTCGAGAAACAGTCGATTCAGGAGATCCTTGTCCCCCTCGAGCTCCGTCACCAGCATGTGCTTGAAATCCACCAGATCCTCGATCTGATCCCCCACCTCCAGCATCAGATCGTGCACCAGAGCCGGCATTTCATCCCGCACTCTGGAGTAGAGGCGGTTCTTGACCATGGATGGAAGGGACCGCCACAGGTTCCCGTGTCCGCCATAGAACATGACTTCGTCCGTGTACTCGTCGAGGCGGGGCTCGATCACTTCCGTGATGTGATCCGCCATCGCCTCGGGATCCATTTCGCGGAAGATCTCGCCCAGAGTTCCCAGCCTGAACATGGTCGACTCAGCGAAAATGGCGGCCATCTTTCCAGCCTTGGAAGGAATGATTCCCTGCCAGCCCAGGTAGGGACGCACGCCACGGAACTCCAACGGCAGGAAGGTCAACTTGATGGCCACCCAGTTGGTGGCCCAGCCGACGAGGCCCGCCACGAACGGGATCGAGACGTGCTTCCAGAACTCGAGGTCGCTGAGGAGGTCCATGGAATCAGGCTCGGGAGCAGGTCGGTCGAGTCAGCTTCCTTCCGCCAGCTGCAACATGGCCGAGAACTCCTCATGGAACCCGGCGATGATGGTCTCGGGGTCGGCAACCAGGCCTGCGTCGGTGACGATACCGACCCGTACGTTGCCGGCGTAGCTACTGATGGCTATTCCCATTCCCAGTCTGCCCGACTGTGGAACCCAGAAGACGAAGTCCCGCATCGCTTTGCCGGTGAAGAAGAGCGTCCTTCGGGGACCTGGCACGTTGGTGAGAACCGCAGTACCCTTGGTGCCGAAGATCCTGATCACCAGCTTCTGGATGGCTTTCGGCGACACACCCAAGGCTCCCAACACCTGCATCACGACGACGGGCTCGAACGAGTGCTTGAGCCGCCCCATTCGGCGCTGCAGCTTCGCCAGTCTCTCTCTTGGATCTTCGATACCGACCGGCAGCGACAGGAACACGAGGCCGAACTGGTTGCCGAGCTGCGCCATTTCCTCCAGGGGTCTGAGACTCACCGGGACAATGGCCCGAAAGCTGAGCTCTTTCTTCACTTCCCCCCTGCCCACCAGGTAGCGTCTCAATCCGCCGGCGACGGCATTGGTGAGCACGTCATTCAGCGTTCCACCGATGGCCTCCCGAACCCTACCGACGTCCTCGAGGGAGACCGGAGCGGACCACGCCGCCCTTTTTCTGACGCCCAGGGTTCCTTTGAAGGCGGTCGCCGGATCAGGGGGCCGCACCGCCATCCGCCCGAAGGTCGGCACGAAGACGCCACTCTTGACCCACCCGCTCAGACTCGCGAGCTTCTCGGCAGGGCCGGTCAGCAGTCGGACTGCTGCCGGCATCAGATCCTGAATGTAGCCTGAAGCCACCTTCTTATCCGGGGGGTTGTCGGAGAACAGGGATCTCAGGGGATTGGTGGATTCGGTCTCCTGTCGTGATCCTGACTCTTCGGGGGCCGACAATTCTGTCGTCGAGAGCAGCACCAACATGAGAACCAGGCCGTCTCCCAGACAGTGATGGAGCCGCCAAAGAAGCGCTGAGCCTCCCCTGTAATTCTGAATCAAATGGCACATCCACAAGGGCCTCGCGCGATCCAGCGGGGTGCTCATCCAGCTACTCACCAGATCCTGCAAGGCGGCATCATCTCCCGGTGATGGCAAGACCTCCTCGACGACATGGGCGTCGAGGTCGAAGTCCGGATCGGTCTGCCATGAGGACTTCTGCTGCTTCCCTGTCTCTACGACCCGCTGAGAGAAACGAGGGATCGTGACGAAACGTTCGGCCAGCGCCCGTCGGACCTCCGTCAGATCGAGAGGATCGTCGAAGAAGAGCAGCCCATTGATCATCATCAGGTTGGCCGGTTCATCCATGCGCAGCCAAGCGTGGTCCACGCTGCGCATTCTCTCTACGGCCACCTGGGCTGCACTCATCATCCGACCTCCTATCGGAATGGGGCGTTGGCTCCTACCTAGTTTAGCGAAAAGACCTCCTCATCCCGCAGGCCCCCACTCGGATCTCGAACCGCAGGATTCCTCGATCCTCAGTGTTTCAGGTACAGGCGCCGAGAAAAGAACAAACAAGACAACCACTGCATAGACACCAAAACCTGGAACGGGAGACGACAAACATGACCCACCGAATTCCTGCAACCACCATCCTCGGGCTGATGATGCTACCCATGCTCCTGGCCGCACAGCCGCCCGGAATCGAAGAGTTCCATGGACCCGAAGGAGCACGCGTCCCGGGTAGCGATCGTCGCCTCGAAGTGGCGGCCGACTACCTGGAGCTGACCGACGGACAGCTAGTCGAATGGGAGGGACTTCTCGACAGCCACAGGCAGACCGCACAGCAAGAGTGGCAGGAGATCGCTTCTCTTCGAGAGCAGTTCCGCTACCTGGCAGAGACCGAGGATCCAGATCTCGCCGAGCTGGGCGGACTCGCGCTCACCATCCATCAGCGCTCAGAGGCCATGCGAAGCCTTCGAACCGAGTTGAACGATCAACTGGCATCGATCCTCACGCCCGACCAACTCGAGAAGTTCGAGGCCCTTCGGACGGCAAGAGAGACGTTTCGCCCGCGCGGCAAGAGGAACCGTCCGCATCGCGGTGCAAGACCCGATTCGAGCAGCGGTACGGACTGACCGAAACCCAAGGCGGGCTTCCCTCCCCCGCCGACCCGGCAGTCGAGAGAGCGGGTCCTCCTTGTTGTGGAGGGCCCGCTCTTCTTCTTCCCGGCCCGGGCCTCTCCAGCAGACTTTGCAGAGGCCGGGCTCAGCCATTACTATGTCAGGCAGGAAGACTTCCAAGGGGAATCCCGAGCCTTGGACGCCGGAGCTACCATGGATGGTTCCGATCCCCAATCGTGCCCTCGTGGCACGGTGATTGCCGCTACCGATCTCTCCGAGACCGCCCACGCAGGAGTCCGCTGGGCTCTTCAGGTCGCGGGCCGGAGGGGCTTCGCGCTCCACCTCGTGCACGCCCTGAATGTCGCAGGCTGGACATCGGACTTCACCGAGCTCCATTCCAAGGTACCGGTGCAGCTGGAGGATGCCGCCCGACAGCATCTCGATCGCATGGCCGGGGAGGCCCGGCAGCGGGGGGTCGCCGCCACCTGGTCGGTGACGATCGGCCAGCCTTCCGAGATCATTGTCGCTGAAGCCCAGAGGCTCCACGCCGATTTGGTGGTCCTCGGTACCAGCGGTCATCGCCCCTTCGATCCCGTCGCTCTCGGTAGCACCGCAGAGAGGGTAGTGCAGAGAGCGGACTGCCCCGTTCTGACGATTCATCCCGAGGATCCCGCACCGTCAGGCAGCGTCGAACGAATCCTCGCGGCCACGGATTTCTCGGACCAGGCCACCTGGGCTCTGAGATCCGCCCTCGAGCTCGTTTCCGGATCCGAATCTCCGTCCCCCAGGGTTTTTCTACTGCACGTCTTCCATGTCCCTTACGAATTCAGCATGGATAGCATCTATGGTCCGGCGACTCCGGTCGCCACCGTCTGGGAGGCCGTTGGCCGGGAAGTCGAGGAGCGTCTCGCGAGACACTCCGAGGCTCTCGCCAGCGACCTGGGAGTGGAGATCGTGCCTCTCGGCCGGAGTGGCTACCCACCCCAGGTCATCGTCCGCCAGGCCGTCGAGGCGCAAGTCGATTGGATCGTGATGGGCACCCACGGCCGAACGGGGCTGTCCCACGTCCTGTTGGGAAGCACGGCCGAGCGAGTCATTCAGAAAGCCCAATGTCCTGTGCTAACCGTTCGCAGACCGTCAGGCGAACCGACACCCTTCGAGCCCGATAGGAGGTAGCCATGCCGCTACAGAAGCTGCGAGAGTTTCTCGACCAGAACAGCGTCAAGTACGTCAGTATCAGCCATTCACCAGCCTATACTGCCCAGGAGATCGCCGCGTCGGCCCATGTCCCCGGGCAGGAGTTGGCGAAGACCGTCATGGTAAAGCTCGACGGGGATATGGCGATGGCCGTACTTCCGGCCTCATTCAAGGTCGACCTCGACCAACTCCGTGCAGCCGCCGGCGCCGATGCCGTCGAGCTGGCCACGGAAGACGAGTTCAAAGGCCTCTTCCCCGGGTGCGAGCCCGGCGCGATGCCGCCCTTCGGGAACCTCTGGAACATGCCGGTCTATGCCTGCGAGACCCTGGCTGACGATGTAGAGATAGCCTTCAATGCCGGTTCTCATACT
>JARFQS010000180.1 GCA_029287645.1 Thermoanaerobaculia bacterium
GGTGAGATTCGTAACCTGGGCGAGGCAGAAGTCCAACAGCTTCGAAGGGAGACACGGACGCTGGGTCAGATTCTGTCCGAGGCCGGATTCCGGACGGGGATGCTGTCGGCCAACCCCTACCTTTTCGGCCGTTTCAAGCGTGGCTTCGATGTCGCGGAAGTCGAAAGGACGGATGCCACGACCCTGACGGACCGAGCCCTGACGTTTCTCGACACCGTGGAGGGGGAACCCTTCTTCCTGTACATCCAATACATGGACCTTCATCAACCACTGTGGCCGCCCGAGCCCTTCTTCAGTATGTTCGGAAAGGAGATTCCGGGGCCGCGCGGGAAGAAGCACACCGACTGGCGCTTTGGCTCCCATGAAGACTTCGAAGGTCCGAACTTCAAGAGCTTTCGCAGCCACAAGCTGGCGCTCTACGACGGGGCGTTGAGCTACGTAGACTCCGAGATCGGCAGGCTGTTGGACAGTCTGCAACAGAGTGGAGACCTGGACGAGACCCTGATCGTCGTGACTTCGGATCATGGAGAGGAGTTCTGGGACCATGCCGAGCAGCAGAGGGCGCTGGCCCAGGATCCGCGGGGTCTCTGGGGGATCGGTCACGGCCATTCCATGTATCAGGAGCTGTTGCGAGTCCCCCTGGTCTTCCGAGGGCCAGGCATCCTCGGGGGTCGGCGGGTCGAATGTCCCTCGAGGCTCGTGGACATCGTGCCGACCTCCCTGGAGGCGCTGAATCTGCCGATCCCGGAGGGGCTGCGAGGCACCAGCCTGAGTCCGTTCCTGTCCCCTTCCCAGGGAGCCCCCGATTGCCAGCCTCAGCCGGTGCTCGCCGAGTCCCCTGCCTATGGCCCCGATTCCCGAGCTATCACTTTCGGAAGGTTCAAGCTGATTCGACAGAACGACGGTTTCGTCCAGCTCTTCGATCTCCACGCCGACCCAGAGGAGATGCTCGACCTCTCCGCAGAACGACCCGACTTGGTTGCCGAGCTGACCGACATGATGGAGCGGGAGTTGGCGGGAATCGACACCACCGCTTCCGACGAGACCATGGAATTCGACGAGGACACCCTGGAGCAGCTCCGCTCGCTGGGCTACATCGACTAGAGCCTCGATCCATGTCCCTTCATTCCCACCGCTTCCGCAAGCCTCACCCCTGGACGGCAGCCGCGCTCTTGGCGCTGCTGACCACGGTCTTCGCCGCCAACTGCCGAACCGGCGAGACCGCCCGGGAGCAGCCGCCGATCCTCTTCATTTCGCTGGACACACTGCGCTGGGACGCACTCGGAGCGACCCGCGAGGGCAGGCCCTCGCTGACGCCCAACCTGGACCGCTTCGTCGCGGACTCGGTGCTGATGACCAAGGCCGTGGTCCCGATGCCCTTCACCCTCGCATCGCACATGTCCATGTTCACGGGCCTGTATCCCCAGGTGCACCGCGTCACGACACCACAGGACAGCTTGTCCAGTCGGATTCAGTCTCTGGCCGAGCTGCTGCAGCAGGACGGCTACAGAACGGCCGGCAGGGTCACCAACGATTGGCTGAAGGCCGAGTTCGGATTCGGACGCGGATTCGAGGACTACCAGCGGCTACCCCATCGACTCACCTACTCCGATCGGGTCAACGCCAGTGCCGAGGAAGTCCTGGTACAAGCCGCTGAGGATTCTCGCCCCCTCTTTCTCTTTCTGCACTACATGGATGCGCACTCGGATTTCTTCCAACAGGGTCGCAATCGCCTTCCCTACTACTCCCCCGCCAGGTTCCGAGAAGGTCGAGAGGTCTCTCAGGAGGACTTTTGTGACGACCAGGGGCGCTGCGCGACGCAATTCCTGCTCGAAGCCGATCGCGAAGGGCGGACCCTCCCCGCGGAACAGGTAGAGATCCTTCGGGATCTCTACGAATCCGGGATCCGCTATCTGGATCGCGATCTCGGAAGACTCTTCGACCTCCTGCGAGACAACGATCTCTACGACCGGTCTCTGATCGTGCTCACCTCGGATCACGGAGAGGAGTTCCAGGAACACGGCAAGTTCCTGCACAGCCAGATCTATGACGAGTCGGTGAGGGTCGATCTGATCTTCAAACTGCCTCAGCAGCACCTGGCAGGCACCAGAATCGACACCCAGGTCGAAGTCGTCGACCTGCTGCCGACCATCCTGGATCTGGTCGGGCTACAGGCTTCGGGTCCGGTGCAGGGGAAGAGTCTCCTGCCCATGATGCGAGGTGAGGCGGTGGAGGCGAGAACTGCCCTGAGTCAGAACAAACTGAACCGGATGCGCTTCGCCCTGCGCACCGAGAGCCACAAGATCATTCACGACCTGAAGGAAGGCACCTCGGAGGTCTACGACCTGCGAGACGATCCGGGCGAGACGATCAATCTTGCCGAATCCGATCCGGAGCTCGCCGAGCGCCTCCGCAGGCAGCTCATGGAAAAGGTGAGGGAGAACCGGCGCCTGGCCCAGGACCTCGAGTCGGAGGCGGCCGAAAAGCAGACAGCCGAGGACAGCGTACTGACGAAAGAGGAACAGGAGCGCCTGGAGGCTCTGGGCTACATCCAATAGGCGGCGGGAACGAGCTAGTCGAGGTAGCCCAGAGCTCGAAGCTGCTCTTCGACCTCCGGATCCAGCTCTCCGTAGTCCGAAGCCGCCACTTCGGAGCTCTTCACCAAATCGAACCAGTCCGAGAGCTCACTCTTGAAGCCGGAGACGGCGTTGGGATCCCGACTCGCGAGATCCTCCTGCTCCTCGATGTCTCTACGGTACTGATACAGCTCCAGGCGACCCGAGTCCTGACTGAAGATCATGCGCTCCGTCGGACCCGTGACGGCACGCTGCCGGCCAAAGAACCTCGATTCGCTGAAAGCCGACTTCGGCTCGAGCGACCCGCCTCGCAAGAGGGGAACCGTGCTGCGCCCCTGCGCCTGCTCCGGGACAGGGGCTCCCACCAGCTCCAACAGGGTCGGCATGAGGTCGATGGTCTCTACGACGTCGGATACCTGTGAGCCGGCGAGGGCCATCGGTGACCGAATGATCAGGGGCACCCGGGTCACGGTCGAATAGAGCTTTTCGTGAAGCACCGAGCCATGTTCCTGGAACTCCTCGCCATGATCCGAGATCACCACCAGAGTGGTTCGATCGTAGATCCCGAGCGACTCGAGCTCGCTCACGAATTTGCCGATCCAGTCGTCCACATAGCGAATTCCGGCATCGTAGAGAGCCAGGGCGTAGGCAACGTCGTTCTCCGGGAGGGTCAGCGGCTGGTCGGTATCCCCGCTCTGCCGGATCGTCTCCATCACCAGGGCAGTGGGCTCGAAGCCCGGCGTCGGGGCAGGAACACCCTCCAGGAACTGAGAGCGCCAAGGCTCGGGTGGGTCGTACGGGGTATGAACATCGTAGGTGTGGATCAAGAGAAGGAAGTTCTCGTCCGCGTGCTCG
>JARFQS010000187.1 GCA_029287645.1 Thermoanaerobaculia bacterium
CCGATAGCCGAGGAGGTTCTGCTCGAACTGGATGGGCAGGGCCCGGCTGGGTAGCAGGTCGAGGAACAGGTGCTTCGGATGGCAGGAGGCGGCCACCAGGCTGGCCTCCAAGGCTTCGCCGTTGGCCAGGATGACACCTTCGACCTTGCCTTCGGCCAATTTCAGATGGCCGACCGGCGATCCGGTCCGAATCTCGACTCCCTGCGCCCGCGCGGCCTTTTCGAGAGCCTCTGCAAGAGCCGCGGGGCCTCCTGCAATGGCGCTGTCGGTCAGGATCTCCGACATCAACAGGTTCAGGTTGCTACCCGGCGACCAGGGTCCGGTCATCGTATTGAAGATGGCAGGTCCGGCCAGGGCCACACGCAGCACCTCGCTTTCGAACCATTCGTTCACCCAGTCGGCGACGCACATCGGAACGATGCGGAAGATCTCCATCATGTCTTCCTTGCCGAGCATCCTCAACGACAGCGCCTTCTTGCCGAGGCCCCAGAGATCAGCGAGCCCGAGGCTGTCCGTGTCGGCGGGTGCTTCGTCGAAGACGCTGCGGAATACGGGGGAGATCTTGCGAATGAAGGCCCGATACTGACGATAGCTTTCGGCATCGTGCTTCGAATGGGCTCCGATCTCCTTCTGCGCCGCTCGGGCATCGCGAAAATGGAGATACCCCGGGCCCTCCATCTGGGGAATGAATGCGGGAGGAGGGGCTTTTCGCGTCTCGAGGCCGTGCTTTCGGAGCTCGAGATCGTCGATCACCCACTTGCGAACGGCGGTGGTGTCGTGCAAGACGCCGGCGGTTCGGTACCCCGGATGAAACTCCTCGCCAGCGGCCAGGCCACCGATGACATCCCTTGCCTCGACCACCACGACCTTCTTGCCGCTCTTGGCGAGGTAGGCCGCTGTGGTCAGGCCGTTGTGACCAGCACCCATGACGACTGCGTCGTATCGACTGCTCATAGCTCACCCGATTTCAGGATGGTTTTGGCGGCCAGCTGACCCGGAGCACCCATGATGCCGCCACCCGGGTGAGTCCCCGAGCCGCTCATCCAGAGGTTCTTGATGGGTGTCTTGTACCGGGAGTACCCGGCTGCCGGTCGCTGGAACAGCAGCTGCTCGAGGCTCAGCTCGCCCTGGAAGATGTTGCCTTCGCTGAGGCCGTACTCCTGCTCCATGTCCCAGGGAGTCAGAACCTGTCGGTGCAGGATCGAGCTCTTGAATCCCGGCGCGAACTCCTCGACGGTGTCGGTCACCGTGTCGCCGAAAGCCTCGCGCTTGTCGGGCCATGCCTCGGGCCCTTCCTTCAGCTTGTAGGGAGCGTATTGGACGAAGCACGAGACAACGTGCTTGCCCGGTGGGGCGACGCTGGGATCCAGCAGCGAGGGGACGACGATGTTGATGTAGGGGCGTCGCGAGAAGTCTCCGTATTTCGCCTCGTCGTAGGCGCGCTCGAGATAGTCGATGCTGGGAGCTATCGCGATGTCTCCCCGCAGATGCGCGGTGCCTTCGCGGCCTTCGAACTGCGGCACGCGATCCACCGCGAAGTTGACCTTTCCGGAGCTGCCTCGGAACTTGTAGCGCTCGATCCGCTGGGCGAAATCGTCGTCCAGATGCTCTTCGCCCACCAGGCCGAAGTAGGTGACCCTGGGGTCGCAGTTGGAGACGACCAGCTTGGCGTCCAGCTCGTCGCCGTTCTCCAGAACGACTCCAGTGGCCCGACCGTTCTTGATGAGTACCTTGTGGACGGGAGCCTCGGTCCGGATCTCGACGCCGTGGCTCTCGGCTGCGCGCGCGCAAGCCTGGCTCACACCTCCCGTTCCGCCTTTGGAGAAACCCCAGGATCGAAAGGCCCCGTCGATCTCGCCCATGTAGTGATGGAGCAGGACGTAGGCGGTGCCGGGTGAATGGACACCGAGGTAGGTACCGATGATGCCGCTGCAGGACATTGGAGCCTTGAGCGCGTCGGACTCGAACCAGCGATCCAGGAAGTCGACGCCGCTCATGGTGAGCAGCTTCGTCTGCAAGTCGAGGAAGCTGGTGCCACCGGCGAAGGACTTGCCCATGCGCAGCAGCGCCAGCAGTTCTTTCGGCATGAGCGAGGTCGGGTCGGGAGCTGGCGAGTCGATGATGTTGCGGGTGAACCGCGCCATCTTCGTCATCGTCAGGCTGAACTCCGGGTAGATCTCGGCGTCTTTGGCGCTGAAACGCGAGATCTCTTGGCGCGAGCGACCCTCTTCTGGCCAGCGGCACAGTCCGGGTCCGCCAACGTGAGGCGTGAACGAGGTTTCGAGCGGAATGAGCTCCATTCCATGGCGCGCCAGATCGAGCTCCCGAATGATGGAGGGTCGAAACAGGCTGACGACGTAGGAGAGCACCGAGAAGGTGAAGCCGGGAAAGACCTCCTCGCTGACGGCGGCTCCTCCCACCACATGCCGGCGTTCCAGGACCAGGACCTTGTGCCCGGCCTTGGCCAGGTAGGCGGCGGCAATCAGGCCGTTGTGGCCGGCGCCGATGACGATGGCATCGTAGCTCTTGCTCATCACGACCTCTTTCTGGGTGGGTTGAAGAAGGGCGTCGTCACCACGGTGGCGCCAACGACCTGGCGCCGGTATTCGACCGTGATCTCGAACTGCACTCGGGTGCCGACCTTCGCGAAGGGTGCGGCGACCTGGGCCAACGCCAGGTTCTTCTTGAGCGTCGGTGACCAGACGCCGCTCGTCGCCTGGCCGATCCAGTTCTGATTCTCGTCGTAGATCGGCCTACCGTCTCGCCATACATGGGCTGGAAGGTCCGGAGGCAGATCGAACTTGTCGAATGCCGCTTCCACCTCCCCCCAGTCCACGTCCAGGCCCACGAAGAGTCGCTTCGACCCCGCGGCCTTCTCCTTTCGGAGTGCAGCCTGGCCGGTGAAAGGCTCGCGATCGAGTTGGACGGCCCAGCCGAGACCGAGCTCGTAGGGCGAGTTCTTCTGGTCCTCGATCAGGCAGTGGTGGGCGCTGTAGTAGTCGACACCGTTCATGATGAAACCGGCCTCGATCCGGGTCACGTCCATCGCGTCGAGGCCACAGGGCAACAGATCGTAGGGCCGACCGGCCTCCATGATCGAGTCGTACAGACGCTCGGCGTGGCGGCTATCGACCCAGATTTCGTAGCCGAGGTCCCCGGTATAGCCGGTTCTGGAGATCCAGACCTGCGTAGCATCCAGGCGACAGCGAACCGTCCCGAAGAAGCGCAACGCATCCATGTCGGTATTGACCACACTTCTGAGGATCTCGCGCGAGGTCGGGCCCTGCAGGGAGAGCGCCGCAATGCGCGCCGAGCTGTCCTCGATCGTGACGTTATAGCCGCGGCTCTGACGGTCGAACCAGGACAGTGAGGGCTCTGCCGACGTCACCCTGAAGTAGTTTTCGTCGAGGCAGGAGACGGTGCCGTCG
>JARFQS010000589.1 GCA_029287645.1 Thermoanaerobaculia bacterium
ATGGCAGGAGACGACCGCCGATCTTCCCGATACGCTTCGAGCCAGGATCCACGAGGTTCTCGAGGGAAACGTTGGTTTGGACGAGACTCGATTGGCCCAGGACGTGGCGATTCTGGCAGAACGTGGCGATGTTCGAGAGGAGCTGGATCGCTTGCGGTCCCATATCGACCACTTCCGGGGGCTGCTCGAAGAGGAGGGACAAGCGGTAGGGAAGAGGTTGGATTTCCTGGCCCAGGAGATCTTCCGAGAGCTGTCCACTTTGGCGGCAAAATTCCGCGACCCTGAAGCTGTGCAAAGGGTCATCGATGGCAAGTTGGTGTGCGAGCAGATTCGGGAACAGGTGCAGAATATCGAGTAGGTTCGGCGCGACCCAGCGATAGGTCTTACGATCCCTCATGCGAAAAGGCGAGCTGTTTCTATTGACGTCACCGTCGGGAACGGGCAAGGACACGATCATCGATCGGGTTCTCGAAGGCGAGGCGGGTAGTGACGGAGCCCTGTGGCACTCGATCAGCCATACGACCCGACGGCCGCGAAGCAACGAAGTCGAGGGTGAGCACTACTACTTCGTAGATCGTGCAACTTTCGAGGCGATGGCCGCCAATGGGGAGTTTCTCGAGTTTGCCGAGTACAACGAGAATCTCTACGGGACGTCCGTCCGAGAGGTCATGCCCAGGCTCGACAGGGGGATCGACGTCATCCTCGATATCGATGTTCAGGGCGCCGAGCAGATCCTGCAGAGGATGCCGGAGGCTCACGGGATCCTGGTCCTGCCGCCCGGCTACGAGACCCTTCGGGACCGTCTGCAGCGCAGAGGCCAGGAAGACGCCGCGCAGATTGCCGATCGACTGGCCGTATCTGTTTGGGAAATAGAGCGTTATGAGCTTTTTGGGTATGCTATTATCAACGACGAATTGGACCTCGCCGTATTGGCCCTGACGGCGATCATCCTGGAAAAACGCCTTCGGCGAGACAAGCAGAAAGATCGAATCGAGACTATCCTCCAGGGTTTTCGCTCGGCTGTTCAGGGCGAATAGTCTTTCTGTACATCATCGTCGGTACGGCTGTAACGTCGAGGAGAGCTCTGAATATGGATCGAATGCCCGAGAGAATCGATAGCAAATTCCGGTTTGTGCTGCTGGCGGCTGAACGCGCCGAGCAGATGCTGCGGGGTGCCAGACCGAAGCTGGAGATACCCGATAAGAAGGCCACGCGAATCGCCATGCACGAGATCGCCAATGATCTGGTGGAGTGGGACTTCGGCCCGGCACCCGAGCCGGTGATAGAAGAAGAGGAGCTGGTCGAAGAGCTGGAGCCCGTTGAAGAGATCGAGTAGTAGGCCTGCCTGAAGTTCCCGAGTCGCCCGTGATGTCGGGGACGATCCGGTTGCGATCGACCAAGAGGAAAGGACGGATATGCCTGAGCCTCTGAACGTGCTTCTGGGAGTCAGTGGTGGCATCGCTGCCTTCAAGGCTCCCGAGATCGTGCGTACACTCCGGGGGCGGGGACACAGGGTCCGATGCGCGATGACTCGCAGCGCAGGGGCCTTTGTCACTCCGCTCACCCTCGAAGTCCTTACCGAGCACCCGGTCTACCGTGAGGAGTATCTGGAGGCCAACGATAGCGGCGAGGAGCTCCACATCAGCGTCGCCCGATGGGCGGACGTGATGTGCGTTGCACCCGCGACCTGCAACACCCTGGCTCGGCTGGCGTTGGGTCTGGCCGATGACTTCATGGTCACGACGTCGTTGGCATTCACCGGCAGCCTGCTGGTGGCGCCCGCGATGACGACAGAGATGTGGGAGAAGGCACCTGTCCAGGGCCATGTGGCGGCACTCGAAGAGCGGGGTGTAGTGCTTGTCGGTCCGGTGGTAGGTCCACTGGCTACGGGAGAGACAGGGATGGGGCGAATGGCCGAGCCCCAGGACATTGTCGCCGCTATCGAGGCCACACGGAGGAAGGGTGACCTTGCAGGTCGAGCGGTGCTGATTACCGCGGGGCCGACGCAGGAGGCACTCGATCCGGTACGTTTTCTCTCCAATCGGTCCAGTGGCAAGATGGGTTTCAGCCTGGCGGCCGAGGCTGCGAGTCGCGGTGCCAAGACGCACCTGATCTCCGGCCCGGTATCGCTTCCGACACCGCTTGGCGTCGTTCGAGTCGATGTCACTACGGCTGCCGAGATGGCCGCACGAGTCGAAGAGCTGGCTCCGGAATCGGAGGTGGTGATCATGTCGGCAGCCGTGGCAGACTTCAGGCCTGTAACGACTCGGAGCTCCAAGATCAAGAAGGGCGCCGGTGGCCCAGATCTGAAACTGGAAGGAACCGAGGACATTCTGGCTCGGCTCCAGACCATCGCTCCGAATGCGCTTCGTATCGGTTTTGCGGCCGAGACTGGAGAGTTGGAAGAGGAAGCTCGTCGAAAGATGAAGGAGAAGGGCGCGCACTGGATCGTGGCCAACGACGTCTCGCGGAGTGACATAGGATTCGGGTCCGAGCACAACGAGGTCACTGTCTTTCGCCGCAACAAGCCGGCGGTCACCCTGGGCCGACAGGCCAAGCGACGGATAGCGGGTCGACTGCTCGACCTGGTGAAGCAGGAGCTCGATGGGGTCGAGGCCGAGGTAGCTGTCACCAGTGGATGAGCTTTTGGACTATCTGCAGGAGATCGGTTTCGAGGATCTCTATCTGACGCCGGACAGGGGTATGGTACGTGCCGAAGATGGGCCGCAGCAGGGCGGCGAAGCCACTGTTTCGAAGAGCCCTGGGGAGCGAAGACGCTGCCTCGAGGCGCTCGAGGACGAAGCCAGCGACTGTACGCTGTGTAATCTGAGCCAGCAACGACAGAAAGTCGTCTTCGGGAGCGGAGATCCAGACGCCGACCTGATGTTCATCGGCGAGGGGCCTGGTGCCGAAGAAGATCGCCAGGGACTGCCTTTCGTGGGTCGGGCCGGGGAGCTTCTGACCAAGATCATCCAGGCGATCGGCATGGAGCGCGACGGGGTCTATATCGCGAACATCGTGAAGTGCCGACCACCGGGCAACAGGGATCCGCAACCCGAAGAGGTCGCCGCCTGTCGAGGGTATCTAGAGCGCCAGATCGATCTGATCGAGCCGAAGGTCATCGTTCTGCTCGGGCGAGTCGCGGCACAGACCCTGCTGGGCAACGATCTGACTCTGGGAAGGATGAGGGATCAATGGCACCGGGTTCGTGACGTCGAAGCGCGAGTGACCTATCATCCGGCCGCACTCTTGCGCAATTCATCGTTCAAGAGACCTACCTGGGAGGACATGCAGGTGGTTCGCGATCGGCTCGCGGAGTTGTCTGGCCGATGAAGCCTAGCCTTGCGTCCCTCTTGTCGGACAGCACAAGGCGAGCTAGCCATTGCTACAATAGCCAGCCATGACTGTCGAGTCTCTTCCGGCTTCAGAAGTGGTCACAGATTCGGAGGGCTTTGTGCCCGAGGTCAGTGTGATCGTACCCGTGCTGAACGAGGCCGGAACCGTGCTGGAGCTTTCAGAGCGCGTAGCGGCCACCCTGGATGGTATCGGCCGGCGCTTCGAGATCGTATTCGTGGATGACGGCTCTTCCGACGGGACTCGGGAGCGGGTGAGGGAAGCCAACGAGATGGACAGCCGGGTCAAGCTGGTCAGCTTGCGCCGCAATTTCGGCAAGGCCGCAGCCCTCTGCGCTGGTTTCGATCACTCTCGAGGCGACATTCTGATCACCATGGATGGTGACCTGCAGGACGACCCCGATGAGATCCCCCGATTCCTCGACAAGCTCGAGACCGAGAATCTGGATCTGGTCTCCGGATGGAAGCGGCAGCGACAGGACCCGGCCTCCAAGCGTTACCCCTCGCGCCTGTTCAACTGGGTGACGAGAAAGCTCGCCAGCGTGGACCTGCACGACTTCAACTGCGGGTTCAAAGCCTATCGAAGGGAAGTTCTCGACGAGATAGCGCTCTATGGTGAGCTGCACCGCTATATTCCGGTCCTCGCCAGTCGACGTGGCTTCACGTTGGGCGAATTGTCGGTGGTTCACCATCCGCGACAGCACGGCATCAGCAAGTACGGGTGGGATCGCTTCTACAAGGGCCTTCTGGACCTCATCACCGTACTGTTCATCACCAAGTACACACGTCGGCCGCTGCACCTGTTCGGCATGATCGGTCTCAGCTCGCTCTTCGTCGGCTTCGGCATCAACCTCTACCTGGCGATTCTCTGGCTGTCGGGACAGACCCTGTCGAATCGTCCGCTGCTGCTGTTGGGGATCTTGCTCATGCTCTTGGGGATTCAGGTGCTCACCACAGGCCTGATCGGCGAGATGATCACGTTCAAGAACTTCAACCGCACCGACACCTATTCGGTCAGGGAGCGCTTGGAGTAGGGAAGGCCGGCGCTGAAACTCCTCTTTCTGACCCAGACCTATCCCCGCTTCGATGGAGACACGGCCGGGCCCTTCATTCGGGACCTGGCGAGAGGGCTGGTGCGAGGTGGTGATCAGGTGAGGGTGCTCGCGCCCCACGCAGAGGGTGTGGCGGCGGCATGGAACGATGATGGCGTCGAGGTGCAGAGCTTTCGATACGCTCCGGAGCGCTTGGAAGTACTGGGCTACAGTCGGAGCCTGAGCGCGGACGAGACGGTCAGGGGCACGGCCGGGGCGGTGGCGCCTTTCTACGCTCTCGCTGCGAGGTTTGCCCTGTCCGCGGAATGCAAGAGGCAGGAGTATGACTTGGTCCACGCACACTGGGTCGTACCCAACGGGATCGTTGCGGGGCTCGCAGGGGTCGAAGCGCCTCTGGCGGTGGGCTTGCACGGTAGCGATGTCTTCATGGCAGAGAAGCCCCTGTTCCGTCCATGGGTCAGGAATGCACTGAGACAGGCCGGTCTGGTGACCGGTTGTTCGCCAGAGTTGGTGGAGCGAGTCTGTAAGGTGGGTTTCGATCGCTCGCGAGCAGAAGTGATTCCGTACGGAGTCGATGTCGAGCAGTTCAGCCCTGATCCGGCTCGACGGGAGATCTGGCGACGAAAGCTCGATCTACCGCCGGATGCGGTCGTCGCGTTGGGCGTCGGTCGCATGGTGACGAAGAAGGGATTCCATATCCTGATCCCCTTGTTGCGTGAGCTGCTCGAGCAGTTCCCGGACTTTCATCTTGTCCTGGCGGGTGGGGGAGATCGCTTGGAGGAGTTCCGGGAGAGCTCGGCAGAATGGTCCGATCGCGTGCACTTTCCCGACGT
>JARFQS010000207.1 GCA_029287645.1 Thermoanaerobaculia bacterium
GTCTACCACTTTCTGCTGAGGGCGGGGCGCCGGGTGCGCAACTTCCCGCGACAGAGTGTCGTGACGATGCGGTGGCTCTGGCGATGCCGACGTGAGATTCGGACGCGACAACAAGAGCCGCGGCTCACCATCGGCATCGATATCAGTCCGTTCTGGGAGCCACTCACCGGAGTGGGCTGGTATCTCTACCGGCTCCTGGAACATCTGGCCGATCGAGATGACGTGAGGATTCGGCTGTATCCACCGACCCTCATCGAGAGCTTTTTGTCTCCCTATCCCGCGCCCACCGTAGTGCTGCCCTCAGGCCCGGCTCTGGAGATCGTCTCCTACGATCTGCCCGGGGACCTGGTGATCGATGATGAGCCGGCCGTCAAGTGGCTCCGCGACCGGGAAGCCAACCTTGTCGGCCGGGACCGCAACCAGGTTCTGTTCGCGCCCAACTACTTCCTTCCCGGGCACTTCAACGATGTGCCGGGTGCGCTGGTGGCGACCATCCACGATCTGGGATTTCGCAAGGTGCCGTGGACCTTGCGGGATGAGACTCTCGACGGCCTGGCTGCCCGACTCGACGAGACTCTCGAGGGTGCCGAGCTGCTCATCACCGTGAGCAACACGGTGCGTGACGAGCTGGTGTCGTATGGCTACGCATCGATCGACCAGGTTCGCGTCGTGCACCACGGCGCGGGCCTCCTGGAAGGCGTCGAAGCCGGCGAGCTTCCAGCCGGTCTACCGTCTCGATTCGCACTGCACGTCGGGACCCTGGAGCCCAGAAAGAACATATCCACGCTCTTGACCTGCTGGCGCCTGCTGCGCGAGCGGATGCCGGACGCGCCCACTCTCGTCCTCAGCGGACGATTCGGCTGGAAGGCCGAGGAGCTCGAAGCCGAGGTCGAGGCGGCCGAGCAGGAAGGCTGGCTCCGACATCTCGGCTATGTTCCCGAGGACGAACTGGCTCGACTCTACCTCCAGGCCTCCGTCGTGGTCTTCCCCACCCTCTACGAGGGCTTTGGCCTTCCATCCGTGGAGGCCATGGCAGCCGAAACCCCCCTACTCTGCTCCGACATTCCGGTGCTGCACGAGGTGGCAGGCGATGCCGCCCTCTACGCTTCCCCGGAGAATCCCGACGAAATAGCCCGACAGCTCCAGCGGTTGCTGACAGACGAGAGCCTCAGGAGTGAGTTGATCTCCTCGGGCAAAGCACGTCTGAGGGCCTTCGACTGGGAACGAACCGCCGAGGAAACCCTGGCCGTGTGGCGCGAGGCCGCGGCGGCAAGACGGCTGGCCACTGAAAGAAAGGGCTGACTCGGGAGCCCGATCGTGCAGCCTATGGATGACAGACCGACCATCGCGGTAGACGCCCGATCCCTGGTGGGTCCTCCAACGGGTATCGGCGTGTTCACCCTGTCCATGCTGAAGGCCCTGGCAGACAGGGGAGCCGTTCGCTGCATCGGGATGGCCCACCGCGACCTGTCCTGCGCCGACGAGCTGCGGCGAGAGGGCATCGAGCTGGAGACCCAGTCGGCGCCGTCCGGTGTCTGGTGGCAGCAGCTGACGCTGCCCCGGCGATTGGCGGCCCCTGACATCGACATGGTCTGGTCACCGCTCCTCACGTTGCCCTTGCGCAACCCGGTACCCAGCGTCGTCACGATCCACGATCTGACCCCTCTGGTCCTTCCCGATGCCCACCGACTGAAGGTGAGACTCAGCTTTCTGCCCTTCCTCGGCTCGACAGTCCGTCAGGCCCGTCGTATCGCGGTGGACTCCAAGGCCACTGCGGAGGACGTCCAAGCCCATTTCCCGGACAGTGCCAGTCGGGTTCAAGTCGTCTACCCCGGGATCGATCCAGTGTTCGTGCCAGGAGATTCGGAAGCCATCGCCGAAACGCGACAGGGCTTGGGCTGCCAGCGCGGTTACCTCCTCTTCTCCGGAACCCTGGAGCCGCGAAAGAACCTGGCGACCCTGTTGGACGCATGGGAAGCTCTCGCCAGCAGCTCGGCGGGCACACTTCCCCTGGTGATCACCGGGCCCTACGGATGGAAGAGCCGCAGTCTCGCTTCCCGCATCGAACAACTGCAACCCCTCGGCCTCCAGTATCTCGGCAGACTTCCCCGAGCACGGCAGGTGGAGGTCATGCAGGCCGCGTCGATCTTCGTATATCCGTCGCTCTACGAGGGTTTCGGCCTCCCGGCAGCCGAGGCGATGGCCTGCGGGATCCCGACGATCGTCTCGAACCGATCGAGCCTCCCGGAGGTCGTGGGCGAGGCCGGGGTGCAGTTCTCACCCCAGGACGGCGGTCGTCTGAGGGAGGCGATTGCCGAGCTGGCCGGCGATCCGGAACTGAGCAACGAGCTCGGCCTACGTGGCCTCGAGAGAGCCAAGCGCTTCGACTGGGCCAGGGCGGCCGGGGAGATGGAAGAGATCTTTCTCGAGACCTTGAAGAGCGACCTCCCGCCGGCCGACGAGGGGTTGGAGGCGAAGTAGGCCGGGCACGCTAGAATAGCCACCGGGGAAACGGTCGGAGACCCTCGGCCGGGGCGGCCCGAAGCCCGAGCTTCGACAGCGTCAGACACTCCTGGAGCCTTCTTCTTGAGCTACAACATCGGCATCGATGCGCGGAAGATCGCCGATTTCGGCATCGGGACCTACATACGGAATCTGGTGCAGGCTCTCGGCGAGCAGGATCAAGAAAACCAGTACGTCCTGTTCGCGGGAATGCAGAACCTCGAGAATCTCGAGGAGCTGCCCGAGAACTTCCGCGTCGTCCTCGAGCGATCCCCTTCCTACTCGGCGAGAGAGCTCGTGTCTCTGTCCTGGAGGCTTTTCCGACTCCGACTGGATCTCTACCATTCGACCCACTACGTTCTTCCGGCGGTCGTTCCCTGCAAGGCGGTCGTCACGATCCACGACATCATCCACCTGCTGTATCCCGAGTTCCTGCCCAGCCCTCTGGCCTTCTTCTACGCGCAGCGGATGATCCGCCGCAGCCTGTCGCGGGGCGATCGCATCATCTCCGACTCCCAGAACACCAAGACCGATCTGATGGAGTATTTCGACGTCGATGGACGCAAGATCCGCGTCGTCTACCCAGGCGTGGCAGAGACGTTTCGGGACAGGTTGCCGAAGTCGGAATTGGACCGGAAACTGGCTGAGTTCGAGATTGAACGCCCCTATCTGCTGTTCGTCGGCAATCCGAAGCCACACAAGAACCTGGACAATGTCATCAAGGCCTATGCCCGAGCCCTCGAGATCCATCCGTTCGAAGCGGATCTGGTGTGCGTCGGTGACCGAAGTGGAATCGAGTTCAAGGTCCGGCAGAGGGCCTCGCAGCTGGGTCTCGCCGACCGGCTCCATCTGCTCGGGCATGTCGATGACGAGGCGCTCCCCGCCCTCTACCAGGGCGCGACCCTCTTCCTCTTTCCGACTCTCTACGAAGGGTTTGGGCTTCCCGTGGTCGAAGCCATGGCTTCGGGGCTACCCGTGGTCACCTCCAACACCTCGGCTCTCAAGGAAGTAGCTGAAGGGTATGCCCATCTGGTCAATCCACTGGATGTGGAGGAGATCGCCAAAGCGATTGCGCAGTGCATGGCGGACCAGGACCACCGCGAAGCGCTGGTCAAGCTCGGACTGCGACGGGCCGAGGACTTTCGTTGGTCACGAACCGCCGAGCAGACGCTGGAGGTGTACAACAGCGCCCTGCGTCGCGACAGCCGGAAGCGCAAACCCTCCTCAGGGACCAGGGATCGATCATGAGCGACGCGAGACAACCCCGCACCGCCCTCGTGCACGATTGGCTGACGGGGATGAGAGGTGGCGAGAAGGTATTGGAATCGATCGCCGACCTGTTTCCGGAGGCACCGATCTACGCGCTGTTCCATTTCCCCGGGACCGTCAGCTCAGCCTTGGAGAAGCACCCGATTCACACGAGCTTTCTGCAATCGTATCCCGGAGCCAGCACCCACTATAGGCG
>JARFQS010000039.1 GCA_029287645.1 Thermoanaerobaculia bacterium
ATCTCGGGTCGTGTAGCATCCGTGGCTCATGGCAAGAGAGGCCGCACTGTCTGTCGTCACCATTGGCTTCGAGTCGGCGGCCGACTGTCGGATGGTGATCGGAGAGTTGGCGCGTCAGACTCGGGCGAGCGAGCTCGAGGCCATTTTGGTGGCTCCGGATCGAGAAGGCATCAGCGAGGACCACATCGAGTCCTTTGGTGCCTGGCAATGGGTCACGGTGCCAGAGATCCGGATCTGCGGAGTCGCGATGGCGGCGGGCTTCAGACTTGCGAACGCTCCCTACGTGACCTATGCGGAGGAGCACACCTATCTCAACGAGGATTGGGCCGAACAGGTTCTCGCGGCCCATGAGAAGGGCTACTCGGTCGTCGGATTCGTCATGGAGAATGCGAACCCCGAGACACTGACTAGCTGGGGTCATCTCTACGGCCAGTTCGGCCCGGTGGTGGCACCCGTGGAGTCAGGAGAATCGGACTTCCTGGCGGGTCACCATGTCTCCTACAACCGAAGGCTGCTCCTCGAGTACGGTGACTCTCTGGAGGAGATGTTGGAAGACGAGTCCGCACTCTTCCTCGATTTGAGGTCGAAGGGAGTTCGGATGTATGTGGCCGGCGAGGCGATCTCCAGCCACGTCAACATCTCCAGTCTTCCCGCCTTCATGTTGATGGACTATCTGGGGCAACGCAGTTTTGCGGGTGCGCGAGCGAAGGCTGGGAACTGGAGCCGGCTCAAGCGACTGGCCTATGCCAGCGCCTTTCCTCTGATCCCGCTCGTGAGGCTGCGTCGGATCCTCGGCCACATTCGGCGATCAGGTCGCCAGAAAGAGCTTCTTCCGAGGATCCTCGGGCCCATCGGACTGGCTCTAGCCGCTGGTGCCTGGGGCGAGATGCTGGGCTACCTGATCGGGCCCGGCGACGCCGCTGAGCGCAAAGCTCCTGCGGAGCTACAGCGGGAGAACTTTCTGTCCAAGCAGGATCACTGGTCGAAGGCCGGCTAGAACCCGTCCAGGAGGTCTGCGTTGTCGCTGGGCTTGGGGCGCGGAACGGTGCACTTCTCACAGGAGTGTGAATCCTCTGGATTCAGGGTCTCGAAGACCTCGCAGAACCAGGAGTAGGCGGGACCGATGGCCGTGCAGTTCTGGTAGAGAGTCTGCTCTTCCGGTTTGCCGAGTCCGCGCGCTGGCCAATTCCAGGATCGTCTTCGTATGACACAAATCAATTGACACAAATGTTTACAGTGACTACACTTTCTAGATGGCCAAAACCCACAAGATCCAGGTGACGCTGGAAGAGGATCAATACGAGAAGTTGGCCGAGATCGCCGAGCGAGATGGCAAGAAGCTGGCTGCCGTGGTTCGGGAGTCGGTCGTTCAGTACTGCCTGGGCCCGGAGGCGAAGAAGGCCAAGCGAGGTGCCCTCGAGGCGCTCCTGGCTGAAGCTGCGCCTCCTCCCGAGGACTACGCCACCTGGGAGCGCGACTATTCCAGGCTGAAGTCCGAGACTGAGGACCCGAAATCCGGACGAGAGACCGGGAGCTGAGATGGGCGCTAGTGGATCTTACTTTCTCGACGCCAACATCCTGATGTACGCCGCGGGCTCGGCTCATCCCCTGAGGGAGCCTTGCAGGGATGCGCTCGCCAGGGCAGTCGACCAGGAGGTCAGTCTGGTCACCGACGCCGAAGTGCTTCAAGAGATTCTCCACCGTTATTTCTCGATCGGCAGGCCCGAAAGTGCCCGGACGATCCATCGTTCGGCAATCGACCTCTGCGATGAGATTCTCCCGATCGAGGTTAGAGACACAGTGAGGGCTGTCGAGTTGCTTCTCGCGCACCGGGAGCTCAGTCCACGGGATGCCCTCCACGTCGCCGCGATGGAGCACCACGGGCTCGAGCTGCTGCTCTCTACCGATCGGGATTTCGACGGTCTGAAGCAGGTCGAGCGGATCGATCCAGCCACATTCCTTCGCTGAGTCCTATCGAATGCCGGGCTGCTGTCGATGAGCCTGGGTACCCAGTACCGAGGATCGGTACTGTCCCGTGTAAGCTAGCAGGATGGAGCGCCGAGTACCGCGCATGAAAGCCAAGCGATGACGAAGACACCACGGGGAGAAAAGCTGGTGATCGGCTGGCGAGAGTGGGTGAGCCTTCCCGATCTCGGAATTCGCAGGATCAAGGCCAAGGTCGACACAGGTGCCCGGTCGTCTTCGCTGCATGCTGTTCGCGTGCAGGAGTTCGAGAGAGATAGCGCCCAGTGGGTGCGCTTCGAAGTGCATCCGGTGCAGCGCAACAGCGACAAGACCGTACAGGCGGAGGCACCCGTCCTCGAATACCGGTCCGTTCGCAGCTCGAGCGGCAGAGCTACCCTGCGCCCGGTGATCGTCACCCATATCGAGCTGCTGGGGTTCACCTGGCCGGTCGAGTTGACGCTTGCGAATCGGGACGAGATGGGCTTTCGAATGCTGTTGGGCCGCCAGGCCTTCCGGAAGAGATTTCTCGTCGATGGCGGGAAGTCCTATTACGGCGGCAAGCCGAAACGAGGAAGAGCAAGACGCCGGAAGGCGGGAGACCGCTCCAGCCGAGACACACAAAAGAAGGAGTCTCTATGAAGCTTGCGGT
>JARFQS010000120.1 GCA_029287645.1 Thermoanaerobaculia bacterium
GCCTGCGAGCCAGAAGCTCCTCGCCACGGAGCAGGTCAAGTCCCGCTTCGTCCGCCAGGCATTGAGCTCGATCCAGGATCCGACCGGCAACTAGGGCTGCATCACGGCGTCGCCAGCGGTAGCGTCAGAAGTGGTTGCACAGACTGGATGTCGCCGGCCTGCATTTCGAACAGCAGCTTCAGCAGCGCGAAGGTGTCTTTCGACTGGATGTCGTTCCTGGCGATGCTGTAGAAGTAGCCGCCGTGCTCCACCCAGACCATCGCATCGTTCGGCGGACTCTTCGAATATCGGATATCGAGCCAGCCATTCTGTGTGGCTGACTTGACCTGATCCCGATTCTCTTCCGGAACTCTGGTGTTCTTGCCGAGGAAGAACATGATGTCGACGAAGGAGCGCAGCTGCAGGCTGTCGAGGGGAATCAAACGCTCGGCACCCTCCTCCTCGTCTCTGATCTGCAGGTGGAGCTCGTCGTCGACGACTACGCCGACGAGCCGGCGCTCGTCCTGCGCCTTCTCCAGCCGGTTGACGATGTCGACAAACTCCGGATAGCTCGGGTCGTCCAGATTGTTGACACTGGTGCCGATCTGCTCGGCCAGCACATGGCACAGCACTTCGATCGGCCAGCCCGAGCGGTACAACAGGATGAAGGTGTGTGTATCGACCTCGGCGAGCATCTGTTTGACGAAGGTGTCACCTTCGATCGGTGTATACGTCACAGTCGGACGCTCCGAGTAGCTGCCTCCGGCACTGACACCATAGTTCGGCGCCTCGAAGGATTCTCCGACATTCGCGCCGCCGTTGACCTCCAAGTTGTACGAGGTGGATACGGCGCCCACCTTCAAGAAGAGCGGTGACTCCCGGTAGCGCATGCGGACCAGATTCAGCAGCATCTGCTGGCTCTGGTTGTAGTGGATGGTGTGGTTGTAGGTGGCGTAGTTGCGCCGGATCGTCCTGCCACCCGATCCGGAGATACACCCCGTCAGCGCCAGGCTGGTTGTCAGAATCAACACGATCGGTCGCATGCTTCCCCCCTTGCGAATCGGCCCCGACCACATCGAGGCCAGGACTGCCACCGAGGTTCGGCTCCGCAGTCCGGAGGCACCTCCAATGACCCGTACATCCCACGTTTCAGGCTTCTGAGGAGACGCATTGTACACGAAGGATCTCAGGGCGCGAGGTAGATCTCACCCGCCTTCATCACGAACTGCACATCGAGGACCCGCTCGATGTCTTGCAGCGGATCACCACCAACGGCGATCAGGTCGGCCAGCAGCCCCGCCTCGATGCGACCACGGTCAGGAGTGCCGAGCAGGTCCGCCGCGTTGACCGTGGCAGCGCGAAGGGCGTCGGAAGGTGACATTCCCAAGTCGACCATGGTCAGGAGCTCTCTGCCGTTCT
This sequence comes from Thermoanaerobaculia bacterium, assembly GCA_029287645.1. Classification (GTDB taxonomy): domain Bacteria; phylum Acidobacteriota; class Thermoanaerobaculia; order Multivoradales; family JAHEKO01; genus JAUVRX01. Next base: position 1,399 of record JARFQS010000120.1, read on the forward strand.
GTCCGTGAGGTACCAGAGGCGCGTCGGAGCCCATGGCGATCTTCACTCCAGCCGAGATCGCGGCTTGGTGGTTCTCTCGGGCGAGTGGCATCACGTATTCGGCCTTCTCGCGGACCGGCGTCGGTAGCCCATCGAGCTGCATGATGTCGGCGAGGGCAGCGGTGAGCACCAGGTAGGTACCCCGCTCCTTCATCATCTGAAGGCTTTCCTCGTCCACTAGAGAGCCGTGCTCGATCGATGCGACGCCAGCTCGAATCGCTGCGTTGATGCCCTCCGTGCCATGGGCATGTGCGGCAACCTTGATGCCGTGCCGGCCCGCTTCTTCGACGATGGCCCGCATCTCGGCCTCGGTATATTGCTGGGCACCCACGCTGCCTTCGAGCGACATGACTCCTGCTGTGGCGGAGATCTTGATGACTTTGGCTCCATGCTTGATCTGGTAGCGCGTCGCTTTGACGACTTCGTCGACACCGTCGGCGATCCCAAACTCGGGTCCCAGCTCCAGCACGCCTTCCGCGCTGCTGACAAACATCGCGGGGTCGATATGACCGCCCGTGATGCTCAGCGCATGGCCGCAGGCAACGATGTGGGGCGCCTCGATGAGCCCCGCTTCACTGGCTTCGGCCAGCGCCACGGTAATCAGATCCAGGGTCGGGTGGAGCTGCGCCAGGTCACGCACCGTGGTGAAGCCTGCCAGGAGCGTCGTCCGGGCATTGGCCGCACCGCGCAACGCACCTGCGGCGCTGTTCTCGCTAAAAACCAGGTTCCGGAAGCTCGGATCGGAGCCGGTCAAATGCACGTGGGTGTCGATGAGGCCCGGCATGAGGGTCACATCGCCCAAGTCGACGACCTCCGCCCCGGGCGGCACCACGGCAGGGTCGACCGCGGTGATGTGCTCACCGTCGACGAGGACCGTTGCGTTGGACAGAATCCGGCCGCTTTCGACGTCCAGCATGCGATCTGCCCGCAATGCAATCAGCTCCGCCGGTGCGGCGCTCGCGACGAGACACAACATGAGCAGCCAACTGGACACAGAGACACTACGACTCATTAGAACCCTCCTGAAACAAAGGAATCGTCGAGGTTTTGGCGGCCGAGTGTAGCAGGAGACCCAGCAGCCCGTGTAAGAAGACGGATTGATTCCGGTATCCTCGGGCCGCAATATGGCCACCCCGGAAACTGCGCTGTCACAGCGATTGGTCTCCCTGGATGCCTTTCGGGGTTTGACGATCGCCGCGATGATTCTGGTCAACAATCCCGGCAGCTGGGGAGCCGTCTACCCTCCCCTGGCTCACGCCGAATGGCACGGCTGGACGCCGACCGACCTTATCTTCCCGTTCTTCCTCTTCATCGTCGGGGTCTCCATGAGCTTCTCGTTCGCCAAGCGGCTGGAGGCGACCGACCGGTCTCATCTCTACCGTCAGGTGTTCCGGCGCTCGGCCATCCTCTACGGCCTTGGCCTGCTGCTCAGTGCCTTCCCCGACTTCGACATCGGCAATCTCCGGTATGTCGGAGTTCTGCCGCGAATCGCGCTGGTCTACCTGGCAACGTCGCTGATCGTCTTGAACCTGTCGCGTCGTGCCCAGGTCTGGGTGTTCGCCGGAATCTTGCTGGTCTATTGGGGCCTGATGAAGCTCGTTCCCGTTCCAGGGTTCGGCGCTGGGGTACTGACTCCAGAGGGCAACCTGGCGGGATGGATCGACAGCGTTGTGCTTCCCGGCCGCCTCTACCAGGGTACCTGGGACCCCGAGGGCCTCTTGAGCACTCTGCCCGCCATCGCCACCGCCCTCAGCGGAGTCTTCACCGGCTACTGGCTCCGGTCAGGACGCGACAGACTCGAGATCGTCCGCGGCATG
>JARFQS010000152.1 GCA_029287645.1 Thermoanaerobaculia bacterium
TGGCGGTGAAGCTGTTCGGGCTCAAGCGTGAGAAGGACAAGTGGCATGTCTACCTGCTCATCTTTTTCGTATTTCTGGCCGCCATGGGCACCAGCGTACACCCGACCGTCGCCATCTACATGGTCACGTTCCTGGCGCTGAGCCTGCTTCTTCTGGCTCGCTTCGCCGCGTTTCACGTGCTGAGTAATCAGGGTCTGACAGGACAACCTCAACCACGTGTCCCACTCCGCCGCTTCCTGACGGTCGGTACTCTTCTGACCCTGGTTCTCGCCGTTCCCCTTTTCGCTCTGCTGCCGCGCCTGGGTAGGCCGTACCTGGTGGGTCCCGGTGGCGGAGTAGGGGGTGCCATGCAGAGCGCTCGGTTCCTGGAGCAGATTGGCATGGATGTGATCGGGCGGGCCAGGGCCAGCCGCGCCGTCGCCATGCGGCTCGAGTACGAGACGCCTCCTCCCGGCGGACACGAAATGCGATTCCGGGCTGCCGTGTACAACGAGTACCACGGCGATGGATGGTCTCGAGGCAAGGTTCGCACGCAGAGATTGGCCCGACAGAGGGACGGCTTCTTCCATGTAGCCGATGGCCAAGCTCGATCATGGTTGGGTGTCTGGCTCGAGCCCGTCGCGAGTGTGGGCTTGGTGTTACCCGTCGAAGCTCTGACCGTGGATATCGCAACGCACACCATGCATCTGGATGACGGCGGTCTGACCCATCTTCAGATCCGCCTGCCCGACACTCTCCGCTATCGAGTCGGCCTGTCCTCCACGGCGGAGCTTCACCTCGGATCGGGCCTCCCACCTCCACTGGATCTCGACGAGGCAGGTCGATTGGATGGGGGGGAGCGAATCGCCGCGCTGGCGGAGGAGGTCGCCGGGACCGGCGAGCCAGCGGATCAGGCGAGGCGAATCCAGTCGTTCTTGATGTCGGAATACACCTACTCTCTGGATCTGCTGGGGATTCGCTCCGATCACCCTGTCGAGGACTTCCTGTTCGAGGTTCGACGAGGGCATTGCGAGTATTTCGCTTCGTCGATGGGTCTCATGCTGCGCGCCACCGGAAGTCCGGCACGCTTGGTTACGGGCTACCTGGGTGGGGAGTACAACCCGTTCGAGGACTACTACGTGGTTCGGCAGAGCAACGCCCATGCTTGGGTGGAGGCCTACTTGCCCGACCGAGGTTGGGTCACGTTCGATCCGACTCCGCCGTCGGGTCTGCCGGTGAGCTCGAAGCTGGGCTGGAGCCTGTTGGCCTCCCAGGCCTACGACTACCTGCTGTTTCGGTGGGATCGATACGTGCTCACCTTCGGCTTCTACGACCAGTTGGGCATCGCCCGGCGGCTGGCCGTCTTCTGGTCACAGCTGTGGGAAGGCGGGGGCCGAGAGAAGGAACAGCCCGAGAAGGTGGCCCCTGAAGAGGGCGTCGAGAGTGCCCGGCACAAGCCGGAATTCTCATGGCAGCCCAGCACCGTGCAGGTGGTTCCCTTGGCGGTGGTGTTGCTTCTAGGAGCCTGGTGGACGTGGCGACACCGTCCCGTATTTTCCGGCTCCAGAGCCTATCGACAACTGCGGGCTCGCTCGGAAAAGGACCCCAGGCTGAGTATCACGAGCTCGGTCCCGCCGCTGGAGCTCGCGGCGAGGATCGCTCGACAGCGTCCCGTCGCCTTTGCCTCCGCGGATCGGGTCGTGGAGCTCTATCTGCAGGAGAGCTTTGGCGGGCGAGAGCTGAGCGAGGAGGAACGCCGCGAGCTCAAACAGGTCCTGAGGGATGCACTGAAGACCTTGAGTCGACGAGAGTCGGAGCGGCGAGGCGAGGGAGAAGGCGAGGCCGCGGCGTAGCGGTGGGATCAGTAGGCGTTGTGACGCAGTCCGTGTCGGAACGTCATCCAGAGAATCTTCAGATCCAACTTCAGCGACCAATTCTCGATGTAGTAGAGGTCGTACTGGATTCGCTTGCGGATCGAAGTATTGCCCCTCCAACCATGGACCTGAGCCCAGCCCGTGATACCCGCACGGACGCGGTGGCGCAACATGTACTGAGGGATCCGGTGCTTGAACTCGTGGACGAAGGCGGGCCTCTCGGGGCGGGGGCCGATGACGGACATCTCACCCTTGAAGACATTCCAGAGCTGCGGTAGCTCGTCGAGGGACCAATGCCGCAGGAAGGCTCCGATCTTCGTGCGTCTCGGATCGCCCTTGGTCGCCCAGACCGGCCCGGTTGTCGACTCTGCGTTGACCCTCATGGAACGGAACTTGAGCATCATGAAGGAACGTCCGTCGAGCCCCATCCTCTCCTGACGGTAGAACAGCGGACCCCGGTCCTCGAGCCAGATACCCAACGCCACGATTGGCAGGAAGGGAAGGAGCACCACCATCGCCGCGAGGGCGACACCGATGTCCATTCCACGCTTGACCAGACTGCTCCAGCCCTGCAGGGGTACCTGTGACAGATTGATGACCGGTGTGCCGTCGAGATCCTCCAGGGTCGCCTTGAGCGTGGCGTACTGGAGGATGTCCGGTACCAACCGAACCTCGACGCACTCGCGTCCCACCGACTGCAGAATGCGCATCATCTTCTTGTGGGCCTCGAGTGGTAGCGCGATGTAGATCTGATCGATGTTCTCGCGTTCGATGATATCGTCGACCTGTGGGAGCCGGCCCAGCACCGGTATCCCCGAGATCTTGCGTTTGGCCTTGCCGGGATCGTCGTCCAGAAAACCGACCACGTGGAGGCCCAGCTCCCGATGGTTCTGCAGCTTCTTGGTGACTTCCTTGCCGAGTGCGCCTGCGCCGAGAATGAGAATGCGCTGCAGGTTCTGGCCCTTCAAGCGGACAACGGTCAGGATGTCGCGGATCACATTGCGGCCGAGGACCAGGAGAAACAGGTTCAGGCCGGCGAAGATGGCGAGAAAGCCTCGACTGTAGGTGAACGGCTCCAGAGTGCCGTCGGGCCTGGGATAACCGGCAGGTCTCACCCAGGTTATGAAGGACCCGAGAAGCACCGTGGCCAGCAGCACCGCGATGAAGATGGTCAGCGCTTCGTCGACGCGCGTCCTGCCTCGGCGGATCTGGTATAGGCCGTGAAAGTAGAGCACGATCGGCCAGAGCAGCAGGATGATGGGCAGCAGGAGCAGGTAGCGATCGAACTCCGGCAAATGGCGAACGGGGAAGATGCCGGTTCCGAACCGCAGGTACCAGGCGGCGAAGAATGCGGCCATCGTGGCCAGGAGGTCACTGATGAAGTAGGTAGTGACCGTCATCCTGTGGCGTTGATGGATCAATTCCCTATCCCTCTCTCATGATACGAATGTGAGGCAACGGCACCGAACCCACCATGCGGTGGGTCTGATGGCTGTCTCTGTGCTGTGCCAATGCTCGGAGGTTTCACGGCAGATCCCAGCCAGAGAGCCTCGTCTCCAGGGTAGATCGAAACCGGGCCTCGAAGCTCGCGCCGGAGAACTCGTCCGCGCGGCCTTTGAGATTCAATTTATTGAAGCTAATTTCGCGGCATTTGTCAATCGCCGTGGCCAGAGCCTCAGGGTCCCCCTCACCCTGGTAGAGCACTCCGTGCTCTCCATTGCGCACGATATCGCGGATTCCGCCCCGCTCCAAGGCGACCACGGGGCAACCCGAAGCGAGCGCCTCCACGCTCGAGATCCCGAAATCTTCGACGCCGGGTTGGAGAAAACACAGGGCGCCTTGCAGTTGCTTTCGGAGTCGCTCGGATGGGAGATAGCCGAGGAGCTTGGTGGTGGGGCCGGCAAGGCGGGACAACCGCTCCTGTTCCGGGCCGGTACCGACGATCCTGAGCTCGAGGCCGAGCCTCTCGCACGCGACGATGGCGACTTCGATCCTCTTGTAGGGAGCCAGAGCCGAGACCACGATCGCGTACTGACCGGGAGGATCTTCGGAGGGTACGAAGAAGTCGGTGTCCACTGG
>JARFQS010000179.1 GCA_029287645.1 Thermoanaerobaculia bacterium
TGCTGTCCGTAGTAACTGACCCTCTCCAGATAGCGCTGCTTCGCCCTGTCGGTGGACGGCAACGCTGCCAAACGGGCCTCGATCTCCTCCCAGACCTGCAGCGGGTACAACAGCACCGAGTCGCCGAGCACGGAGGTGATGAAGACATCCTTGCCGTACCGTTCCTCCATGTGTCGACGGAAGCCGGTCGGCACCTTCAGCCGGCCTTTGTCGTCGATTTTTGTGGGCGCGCTTCCACGGAACATAGACCCGTCCACCTCAGGGAGTAGATCGGTGGGGAGTCTAGCACCGCAGTCCACTTTTGTCCATTTTTCTCCACCCATGACCAAAACTCGGCCTGGTGGCGAAAAACCCTGACAAATCAGGCTATCCGAGGGTTTCTGGATGGGGTCGAGCCGGGCTTCGAGGCGGTAGGGTCGCCCTGGTCAGCTAGCGGTTCCGGCTCGACGGCGAATAGCTGGATCAGCCTCCTTCTGGAGGTGGGCCTGTCTCGGCATCCGGTGGCGCATCTGCCTCTTCGTCGGTCACATCGGCAGGTAGCTCCATTGGGAGTGAACCGCCGAGTGCCGGCTCGATATCCCGGAAAGCATCCAATTCGGTAGGCAGAGTAGAAGCCAGAGAGGCTCTGAAGCCGGCTGCCTCGGGTGGCGGATTGGCGACGATATAGGAGTTGTTCTTCAGCTCTTCGATGTACTTCTGCATCTGGTCCTGCATCAACCGACCCTGCTCGATTCCGCGGATCTGATCTTGAACCTCGGGAAAATCGAGCAGCCTCGCCTCTTCCCGCTCGGCTACGACAAGGACATGCAGGCCGCCGCGCGCTTCTACCGGTGCGCTCACTCCGCCGGCTTCCAGTCCCCAGACGGCCTCCTCGAGGTCCTTGTTCAGATCCCCGACCTCCACCCAGCCGAGATCGACGACCCCGGAAGAAACTCCCTCCTCCCGGTAGGGCGCCACAACCTCTTCGATATCCCGCCCGGTACTCAGTTGCTGGCGGATCTCCTCAGCGAGCAGCGCCAGGTCTTCGTCGTTGAGACCGCTCGATTCCAGGACAACCACTTCGCGCAAGCTCAATCGCTGCGGGACCTGGAAGTCCTCGGCATGCGCCTGGTAGTACCTCCGGAGATCCTCTTCGTCGAGCTCGACACGGGAGTAGACCTCCTGCCCCATGACCCTCTGCACCAGCAGTGTCTTCTCCAATCTCGCGCGGAGCCGCTCCTCCGTCATCCCGGAAGACTCGAGGGCAGCACGAAATTCGGCCTGGTTCTTGATGCCGAAGTTCTGCTTCGTGCGCTCGACGGCCTCTTCGATCTCACTCGGCGTGATGTTGATCTTCAGCTGATCGGCCCGCGAGAGCATTAGCAGCTGCTCGAAGATGTCCTTCATCACCGTCTCGGCCAGAGTAGCCAGGAGCTCCTGCTTTCTCTCTTCCGACAGGCTCTCGGCCTGCTGGATTGCCTGGTAGCGCTCCGCTCGCTCGCTGTTGTAGTCGTACGTGGTCGCAATCCGGTCATTGACGCGCAGGACGATCTCGTTCACCTGGCCCGAACCGACGGAGGCTACCGACAGCAGGAGAGAGACAACCACTCCGTTCTTGAACCGAGTTCGCATCGAATCAGTACTCACCTGCATATTCGAAAGGTAGATTCCTCTCGAAAACTCGCACATTGTAGCGCCGACGAGCCCTCTCCACCAGCGCTTGGAGCCTTGCGGCGACCTCACGTCTCTGCAGATCGAGCCACAGCGTGTCCTCGATCTCCTCCAGAGCGGGAACACCTGCAGGCAGGCGCTCGGTTACCTTGAACAGGTGAAATCCGTAATCGGCAGCGAAGATCTCGCTCACTTCCCCCGGCTGCAGGTCGAAGATGGCCTCCGCAAAGATCAGCGGCAGCTCGTCCTTGGCCAGATCCCCTTCATCGGCACCCAGTAGCAGGCCCTCCTGTGAATAGAGAACGACGATCTCTTCGAACGGAATACCAGCGTCCCACTCCGCCCTCACCTCCTCTGCGACGACACGGTCTTCGAACAGGATCTGCTGTAAGTGGACACTTTCCGGTCGATGAAAGTCGTCGCGGTTCTTCTCGTAGTAGGAAGCCACTCGGCGGCTGGAGACCTCCACTGCCGAGAGCGCCGCAGTCGCAGCATCGACTCCGGCTCGCCTTCCAGCGCCGGCCGGCACCAGCCCCTCGTCCACCGCCCAGCGCGAGACCAGACACTCCTCCATGAAGCCGTCGAACAGGGCGCTCGCAACCGTGTCTTCCAGGTCGCCCTCTGGATCCCCCGCGTTGGTCTCGAGGTATCCCTGGAACTCGGAGAAATGAACCTGCTGGCCGCTGATCTCGGCCACTACGTCGGGACCAGGAGGCGCCTCCCGGCACCCGGCGGCAATCACCGGTATCCACATCCCGAACCACAGGGAGCAGCGGGGCCACCTCATGGGCTGAGCTCTTCCAGGAGACTTCTCGAACGCTCGAGCGCCTGCCCACCCGCGACCTTCTCGAGAACGAGGACTCCACTGGGGCTGAAGGTGAGACCAGGCCTCTCGGAGACCATTCTCACCAGGCGATCGACATCGACACCCGAATCTCGGCGAAAGCGAATCTGCAGCTTCTGTCCCGAGTGAGAGATCGACTGAACCCGCATGGACTCCGCCATGCGCTTGAGCGAAGTGGCTTCGAGCAGCCCATACACGGGAGGCGGAGGCGGACCGAAGCGATCCTGCAACTCGGCCAGTAGCTCGTCACTGCCCACCTCGCCCGAGGCGATTCTCTGGTAGATCTCCATCCTCAGGTTGGCATCCGAGAGGTAGTCGCTCGGAATGGTGACATTGAGTGGTAGATCCAGGGCCACGGAGGGAACGGCTTCCACCGCCTCACCCCTGAGCTCTCGAACCGTCTCCTCCAACATCTTGAGGTACGTCTCTATACCGACAGCGGCGATATGGCCACTCTGCTCCGCGCCGAGAAGGTTGCCGGCCCCCCGAATCTCCAGGTCCCGCGCGGCGACCCGTAAGCCCGCTCCCAGCTCGGTGAACTCCCGAATCGGGTGCAGACGCTTGCGAGCTTCTCCCGTCAGGACCCGATCCCCCGGCACCAGCAGATAGCAGTACGCCAGTTGGTCACTCCTGCCCACCCGACCCCGGAGTTGGTAGAGCTGGGCCAACCCGAAACGTTCGGCCTGATGCACGAGGATCGTATTGACGTTCGGGATGTCGATGCCGTTCTCGATGATGGTAGTTGCCAACAGGACGTCGTACTCCCCTCTCTTGAAGGCCTGCATCCTTCGGGCCAGCTCGTTTTCTTCCATCTGGCCATGCCCGATGGTCAGACGAACGGCGGGGAGAATCCCTCTCAGGTAGGCGGCGAACTGCTCGATTCCCTCGACGCGATTGAACACGTAGTAGACCTGCCCACGTCTCTCGAGCTCGAACTCCACGGCCTCGCGGACCAGCTCGGCCGAGAAGGGCATGATGGCCGTTTCGACAGCCATCCGGTCCCGAGGAGGAGTCTCGATCACCGAGAGATCCCGGACTCCGGCCAGGGACAGCTGCAGGGTGCGGGGAACGGGGGTCGCGGACATGGCGAGCACATGCACATTCTTCTTGAGCTCGCGTAGCCGCTCCTTCTGGGCCACGCCGAAACGCTGCTCCTCATCTACGATGAGTAGACCCAGCTTCGGCAGCTCCACGTCTCGGCCCAGAAGGCGATGGGTGCCGATCAGGATGTCGACGGAGCCACTCGCAAGGCCCTGCCGGATCTCCTTGACCTCGGCGGCCGAGCGGCGACGCGAGAGCATTTCCACTCGCACGGGATAGCCGTCGAATCTGCGGCGGAAGGTCTCGAGATGCTGATCCGCCAGGATCGTCGTCGGTGCCAGCACGGCGACTTGATGGCCGCCCTCTACGGCTTTGAAGGCAGCTCGCATTGCCACCTCTGTCTTGCCGAATCCCACATCCCCACAGAGCAGACGATCCATGGGCCGTTGCCGCTCGAGATCTTCCTTGATGGCGGCTATGGCTTCCCTCTGATCCTCGGTCTCTTCGAATTCGAAGGCGGCCTCGAACTGGGCCATCAGGTCGCTGTCCGCAGGCAGCGCCGGAGCCTTGGCGAGCTGACGCTCGGCATAGAGCTTCACCAGGTCGCCGGCCAGGCGTTGCATGCCTCGTCGGACGCGGTCCTTGGTGCGGGTCCACGAGGTGCCACCGAGCCGATCGAGACGCGGCGGCATTCCTTCGATACCGCTGTAGCGTTGGATCTGGTCCAGACGGCTGAGGGGCAGCAGCAGGCGGCGACCGCTCTCGTAGGCGATCTCCATGACCTCCGACGCGAGTGACTGCTCTTCCGCCCCAGCTGGAACCAGGGCAGGCGGCAGGTGGTCGAAACCCTGCTCTTCCGTGCCCACCGTTCGCAACGCCACGAACTGCCCGATGCCATGATCCTGGTGCACCACGTGGTCGCCGATGCGCAGATCCCGCAGACTGGAGACGAAAGGGCCGAAGCGTGTCCGGCGGCGCTGCCGTTCGGGAGCGATCCGAGGAAAGAGCTGATGCTCCCCGAAGACTACGACTCCAGCTGCCGGCAGGCGGAATCCGCGTCGCAGCTCGCCCTCGACCAGCTCCACGCCACCCGGGCCCGACGGAATGCCAGCCGTCTGGCACCATTGCTCCAGACGGGGCCAGTGCTCGTGTGGGCTCACCACCAGCAGCCGCTCACCCCGCTCCCTCGCGGTCTCCACTTCTCTGGGAAATCGGGGCAGCTGACCATGGAAGAGATCCGTGGTGCTCCCTTTGAAGTCGATGACCGGCTGCCGAGAGCCGGACACGTCATCCCCGAACTGAAGCTGGCTGCTGTCCAGGATCTCTCCGACCACCTCGCGCGGCTGCTCCAGGAGGGCCGGTTCAACTGCCAACTCCTGGTGCTCCAGTCGAGCCTCGAAATCGGCCTTCAGGCGCGCGCTGTAGCGATCGACCTCGGAACGAGAATCCTGGGGGCAATAGGCGGCGATCAGCGGTCCATCGAGCAGACTGGGCAGCGATCGGGTCTCCGCAGCGACCAGGGGGAGATAGTTCTCCCATCCTGCGAATCCGTGCCGCTCCCGCAAGGCCTCCACCTTCTCGACGACGTCGTATCCCGCGTCGCTTCCCGCCAGCTCCAACAGCACGTCGGCCAGGTGCTCTGCCGTCTCCTCACCCACCGGAGACAGCGCAAGGGGCAAGACGACCGTGCCGGACAACGGCTCCGAAGAACGCTGGTCCTCGACAGAGAACCGGCGCAGCGACTCGATGGTGTCTCCATAGAGATCGAGGCGAACCGGAGTCTCCTCACCAGGTGAGTAGAGGTCGAACACGCCTCCCCGAACAGCGAACTCCCCAACCTCGGTAACGAGGTCGGCCCGGTGATATCCGAAGCGCGTGAGGTGCTCCGCGAGACGCTCCACGGGCTGATCTTCACCCGACCGGATCTGCAGAACAGTGGATAGGAAGGCCTCCTTCGTCGGCAACCGCCGGAAAAGGGCTCGCGGAGTACACACCAGAACGCGGGCCTCGCCCTCGAGCAACCGCCAGAGAGCTGCGGATTCCAAGGCTCGAACTTGCAGCGAAACCTCGGCTGCGTGGTAGGGCGTCAGAGATGGCGTCGAGAAGTAGACCGCGTCACCACCGAACAGGCGACTCGCCTCGGTCCAAGCCAGGGCATCCGATTCGTGTGGCACCACGACGAGCAGAAGCCGATCCAGGTCTCGGCTCAGCAGCTCACCGACCCAGGCTGCAGCCGGCAATGGCAAGCGCTCCACCCATCCAAGCTGCTGCTCGAGCTGGCGGTACTCCGCACTGTCGCGAAGCTGTCGGCTCAGTCCGAAATGGCCCTCTTCATCCACCATCCGCGTGAAGTCTAACCCCTACAGGTTCTGCCGCGACATGCCTCGATTTCGATCCGAAAGTCTTCCCACCGGGTGGTAGGATGAGTTCCGCTTCGCGAACCCCGTTCATCAGGAGAAGTCGATGCGACGTTTGATTCCAGCTGTCCTTCTCATCGCCATGGTTGGCGTCCTGTTGGGACCGGGCACCGGCCTATGGGCATCCAATTCTGCAGAGGCTCCGAAGGAAGATACAGCTGTCACGGACTCCCATGAGTCCGCGGTCGACGCCACAGCTGACGAGCAGGCTGCCCACGGCTCCTCCGACGAGGCCTCTCACTCAGGACACTCCAGCCCAGTCACCCCGGTGCTGCTGGGCTTGGTGATCATCCTGGTTGCCGCCAAGATCGGCGGCGAGCTGGCCGAACGTTTCGATCAACCCGCGGTCCTCGGCGAGCTGGTGGCTGGTGTCGTGATCGGCAATCTCGCCCTGCTCGGCATCTCGAGTCTTGATTTCCTGAGTACCAATGAAGGTATCGCGATCCTGGCAGAGATCGGGGTCATTCTGTTGCTCTTCGAAGTTGGCCTCGAGTCCAAGGTCAGTGAGATGCTCTCCTGCGGAGCTTCCAGCCTTCTCGTCGCCGTCCTGGGAGTCGTGGCACCCTTCTTTCTGGGATGGGGAGTCTCTGCCTGGTTTCTTCCCGACGAGGATCTCCTGGTCCACCTCTTCATCGGTGCCACGCTCTGTGCGACGAGCGTCGGCATTACCGCCAGGGTATTGACCGACCTCGGTAAGGTCACGACCCGCGAGTCGAAGATCATCCTCGGCGCAGCGGTCATCGATGACGTCCTGGGTCTGGTAATTCTGGCTATCGTCTCCGGAGTGATCAGCGCTGCCAACACCGGCGGTACCCTTGCCAGCATGGACGTCCTGTTGATCGTACTCAAGGCGGCGGGCTTCCTGGTCGGCGCCATCCTTCTAGGCGGATGGCTCTCGCCCCGGCTGTTCAGGGTCTTCAGCAGGCTTCAGATTCGTGGCCTCCTTCTGACCCTCTCACTTTCCTTCTGCTTTCTTCTGGCGTATCTGGCGAACGTCATCGAGCTGGCCCCGATCGTCGGAGCCTTTGCCGCCGGCCTGATTCTGGAAGACGCCCACTACAAAGACTTCCTGGAGCGTGGTGACCATCAACTGGAGGAGCTCATCCACCCCATTACGACCTTCCTGGTTCCCGTCTTCTTCGTTCTCATGGGAATCAAGGTCGATCTTTCCACCTTCGGTGAGAAGGGCGTCTTGGGCTTCGCCGCGCTGCTGTCGGTCGCGGCGATCATCGGCAAGATGCTCTGTGCCTTCGGAGTGCTCGAGAAAGGGCTCGACCGGATCTCGGTGGCCGTGGGCATGGTGCCGCGTGGCGAGGTCGGACTGATCTTCGCCGGCATCGGCGCCAGCCTGGTCCTGCATGGTCAGCCGGTCATCTCGTCGGCGATCTTCTCCGCGGTGGTCATCATGGTCATCGTCACCACCCTGATGACTCCGCCTGTCCTGAAGATCACCTTGGCTCGTGGAGAGCGAAAGAAGGCGGGTTGA
>JARFQS010000198.1 GCA_029287645.1 Thermoanaerobaculia bacterium
GGTTCATCCTGGTCGGCGACGGGCCCGAGGAGGAGGAGCTGCGTCGCCGCTACCCCGACTTCGAATTCAGCGGTGTGAGGACTGGCGTCGATCTGGCGACGTACTATGCCTCTGGCGACCTCTTGGTCTTTCCCAGCGTCACCGAGACCTTTGGCAATGTCGTGCTCGAGGGTATGGCCAGCGGCCTGGCGGTGGTGGCGTTCGACTACGCTGCAGCTTCGCTACACATTCAGCACGACCTGAACGGCGTCAAGGCCCCGCTGGGAGAGTCCAAGCGATTCATCGAGCAGACTTTTCGCCTCGGTCGCGAGCCGTCTCTCTGGCGAGACCTGGGGCGAGCCGCGCGACTCACCGCCGACAGAAACAGCTGGACGGCCGTCGTCGAGCAGTTCGAAGACCACCTGCGTGTCCTTTCCAACGGCTCGGGACTCGCTCGTCCGGGCTAGCGGGTATCGGCCGAGGAAGCCCCGGTTTCGCTGCCTCTGATCGCCTGGTAGACCAGCGCACCGATCAGTCCACCGATCACCGGACCGAACCAGTAGACCCAGTGGCCCTGCCAGTTTCCCGACACCAGCGCCGGCCCGAAGGAGCGAGCCGGATTCATCGATGCGCCGCTGATAGGTCCAGCCCACAGGGCATTGAGCCCAACGGTGGCACCGATAGCGATGGCGGCCAGCTCACCGACGGCGCGAGTGTCGGTGGCCACCGCCATGATCACGAGCATCAGGATAGCGGTCAGCAGGATCTCGCAAGCCAGAGCCGGCCCCATTCCGGCCGCCGGCAGGGTGGCGCCCAGGGCAGCGGTACTGCCAAGCAGGACTCTGAGCAGCAGAGCCCCGGCGGCGGCTCCCAAGGTCTGGGCCGCGATGTAGGGCAAAACCTGTCGCCAAGGGAAGTGGCGGGTGACGGCGAAGGCGATCGTCACCGCTGGGTTCAGGTGGGCCCCTGAGATGTGGCCGACAGCTGCCACCATGACCATGATGACCAGCCCAAAGGCCAACGCCACCCCGAGATGACCCAGCGAGCCGTCGAGCGAGTCGACCATGATCGCTCCACAGCCGCAGACCACCAGCACAAAGGTGGCCACCAGCTCAGCCGCCAGTCGTCGAGCCAGATCAATGCCGGTCACTCGGCCTCGTTGACTGCCGGCTGCAGTGTCAGGCTGTCGGTCCAGGACTTGACCCGGGCCTTGATCTCGTCCCGGGTCTGGCGGAAGGCCGCGAGCTTCTCGTCATGGGTGCCATCGACGGCGGCCGGATCATCGAAGGGCCAGCTCAAGCGCTCCATGACTCCCGGCCATACCGAGGGGCAGCTCTTGGCGGCGCCGTCACAGACGATAAGCAGGTAGTACACCGGGATACGGCCCAAATACTCGCGAAAGTGAGTGGGGCGGCGATCGGAGATGTCCAGACCATCCTCGGACAGCACCACCCGCGTCAAAGGGTGGATGTCCTCCTCGGGCTCGGTTCCCGCACTGTAGACCTGCAGGCGGTCACCGGCGAGCTCCTCCAGGTAGGCGGCAGCCATCTGACTGCGACACGAGTTGCCGGTGCAGAGGATCAGGATACCGGGTCTGTCGGATTGCATGGTAAGCCCCTTTCAGGCGAGAGAGTTTCAGCGGAGCAAGACATATGCCCACTCTGACGAGTCCCGGATGGGCTCGAGGAATGGATCCTCGGTGGATCGTAGGTTACCTTTGTGACAGGAGGCAGGATGCCGTGTGAACTCCGCGCGACGACGCGACTGCCGAGAGCAGCGACAGGCATGTCTAGAGGAGCCGACTGGCGAGATTGGCCAGCTCCGACCTCTCTCCCTTTTCCAGATTCACGTGAGCATAGAGCGGGTTGCCCTTGAGGCGGTCGATCAGGTACGAGAGCCCGTTGCTGTTGGCGTCGAGATAGGGCGTATCGATCTGAAAGATGTCGCCGGTGAACAGGATCTTGGTCCCTTCGCCGGCTCGGGTGATCACCGTCTTGACCTCGTGGGGTGTCAGGTTCTGAGCTTCGTCGACGACGAAGATGATGCGGGTGAGGCTTCTTCCCCGGATGTAGGCCAGAGGGAGCACGTGCAGCTTTTCGCTTTGCACCATCTCGTCGATCTGGCGGTGCTCCTGCTGCGCCGAGCTGAACCGGTTTTTGATCAGGGCCAGGTTGTCCCACAGCGGCTGCATGTAGGGACCGATCTTGGATTGGATGTCGCCGGGCAGATAGCCGATGTCCTTGTTTGAAAGCGGCACGATGGGGCGAGTCAGATAGACCTGGCGGAAGAGTCGACGCTGCTCGAGGGCACCGGCCAGCGTGACCAGGGTCTTGCCGGTGCCGGCGGAGCCAGTGAGGGTCACCAGCGGTAGATCGGGTCGGGTGATGGCGTGCAGGGCGAAGGTCTGTTCGGCATTGCGAGGCGTGATCCCATAGGCCACCCTCTTGCTGACCTGCTCGAGCGTCTGGCTGGACGCATTGAAGCATCCGAGTCCCGACTTGGCGGGTCCTCGGAGAATGAAGTACTGATTGGCGGTCGGCTCGCCCTCGAAGACCTTTGACACCGGAAGTTCATGGTTGGCGTAGAGCTCGTCGATGAGGGCGTCGGACACCTCGAGCTCGCCCACTCCCTTGTAAAGGTGCTGGACATCACGGATGCGTACCGTTTCGTAGTCCTCGGCGATCAGACCCAGGCCCCGCGCTTTGACCCGCAGGTTGATGTCTTTGCTGACCAGCACCACCTTGCGATCGGGTTCGCTCTCGGCCAACTGCTTGGCGGTGCTCAGGATGCGGTGATCGTTCTTCTTCGACCCGAAGGTAGCGTTGACCCCCGAGTTGGTTGCTTCGTCCGAAACGATGCGGAACCGACCGCCGCCGTTGCCGTTGATCGGCGTCCAGTGGCGGATGTCGGTCGCCTCGGACAGACGATCCAACTCGCGCATGAAGGCTCTGGCCTGCAGGTTGATGACGCTGTTGCCCTTCTTGAAATGGTCGAGCTCCTCCAGGATGGTCACCGGCAGGGCGACGTCGTGCTCATCAAAGCTGTGCAGGGCGGTCGCATCGTAGAGGACGACCGAGGTGTCGAGGACGAAGACTTTTGTCATGTCGCTCCAGTCAGGTAGCTCGTTCAGATGAGGGTTTGGCGGGCGGAACCGATACCCTGAAGATAGCGAACATCAGGATGACCGCTCCGACCCATTGCCAGGGCCCGAGCCGAGATCCGTTGATCAGGTAGTCGAGAATAATAGCGCTCAAGGGCAGGCACATCTCGCAGATGGCGGACACCGTCGCCGGTACCCGACTGAGACCGAAGTAGTAGAGAAGAATGGCTCCACTGCCCGTGGTCAGGCCGATGATGAGGATGAGGACCCAGAGAGTGGGTGTGACGGACGCGAAAGGCACTCCTTCGCCACTGAGCATCAGGAAACCCAAGGCCAGCAGAGTCGTCAGGCCGTAGCGCGCAAAGGTGGCCTGCCGAAAATCGAGAACCTGCAGCAGTCTCTTGCCGAAGACGGTGGCCGAGCCGAAAGCGGCCGCGGCCACCGCGGCCCACGCTGCGGCCATCGCCGTTCTGGAATCGGACCCCACCGCCGGCACCGCCAGGCCGAATGCAAGGAGGTAGGCGCCGGCGATCGCCAGAGAGGACCAGAGCAGGAACCTCCTGGTAACTCTCTCTCCGAGGATGATCGCCGCCAGCAGAATGGCGAACACGGGCTGCAGCTTCTGCAGCAGCACCACCACGCTCACTTGGTTGAAGTCGACCAGAAAGAGGGCCTTGACGATGGAGAAGGTTCCGACAATACCGCCGCATAAAGCGACCAGAGCCAGCGTCAGCCAGTCGGCGAAGGCGAGGCGCCGCAGGGCACCGTATGTCGGGTAGAGAAATGGCTGCATCAGCACAAATGGCACCAGATGCAGCAGAAAGACCACAAAGGGCACGCTCAGGGCGTACAGGCGAGGGGTGAGGACCACCCCATCCAGACCCCAAAGAATGGCGGCCAGACAGATCGACAGGGCCCCGGCAACCGATCTCCTCATCACAGCGAGCGCGATGGTAGCATTCTCTCAAAATGCAAGCTCGCAAAGGGGGGAGGATGGGCCAAGTGAGCACCCTGCCAAGGGGGGGAGGCCAATCCGGTGTGCCCTGGCAGGGTGCGGGTAAGACACCAAGGAGGTTCTACCCTGCGGGGAGTGTGTCGCTGGCTTACAACGACCCGATGGAGGAGTCGTGACAGCGAAGTGACAATTGCCTCGTCGGTTGGGTAGGCACTGGCCAACTCGGGGCAAACCGGCTATAAGAGCTTCAGATGCAGAGAATCGGTATTGTCGACCTCGGCTCGAATACCGCCCGACTCGCTGTCTTCGCGTTCGAGACCGGTAGGTGGTTTCGGTTGGTCGACCAGATTCGGCAACCTGTCCGCCTCGGTGAGGGGCTGGGTCAGGACGGTCGTCTGACGATCGCCGCCCAGGACCGGGCCGAGAAGGCGCTGCAGCTCTTCTCGGACTACGCCGGGAGCACCGGTCTGCCGCCGCTCGAGGTCCTCGGCACCAGTGCGCTGCGCGATGCCGAAAACCAGCAGGAGTTTCTCGACCGCGTCGAGCGACTCGGACTGAACATCTCGATCCTCGACGGTCGGGAGGAGGCGGAGCTGGGTGTGCTGGCCGTGGCCAACGGGTTCGAGTTCGAGAACGCCTGGGTCATCGACTTGGGAGGTGGCAGCGCTCAGGTCTCTCGCCTCGAGAATCGTCTGTTCCGGGAGGGCGGGGCCCTGCCGCTCGGAGCGGTGCGCCTGACCGAGAAGTATCTGCACTCCGATCCACCGAAGCCGAAGGAGATCAAGCGTCTCGAGCGTGCCGTCGAGCAGCACTTGGGACCGATGGCGTCAAGGCTCGCCGAGGATGTCATGCCGGTGATCGCCATGGGAGGCACGGTCCGCAACCTGGCCAGGGCCGTGCAAAAGGAGCAGCAATATCCCCTGCTGGACCGCATCCACGGCTACTTTCTGTCGCGAGACGACCTGGAGGACCTGGTGGCTCGGCTGTTGGCCACCAAAGCCAAGAAGCGGGGTGCGGTTCCAGGCATCAAAGCGGATCGCGCCGACGTCATCGCGGCCGGCGCTCTGGTATATCGGTGGTTGCTGCGCCAGGGCCGCGTCGAGGGGCTGTGGATCTCGGGGCTGGGGCTGCGCGAGGGGGCTCTGATGCGGCGCTTCCTGCCGGCTCCCCATCTGATCGCCAATCTCCGTGAGTTCAGCGTCAAGAACCTGCTGCGGCACTACGCCCAATCCAAGGAGCACGTCGAATTGAGCCGTCGGCTGTCCGCCGAGCTGTTCGACGGACTACAGCCCCTGCACGGTTACGGAAGTCGCGAACAGATCTTGCTGGACGCCGCTGCCGTCTTGCAGGATATCGGTCTGGCCGTCAATTACTACCGCCATGATCGTCACGGGGCCTACCTCGTCGGGTCGGCGCCGTTGATGGGCTTCACCCATCGAGAGCAGGCACTCCTGGCCTTGCTGGTGCGGTATCACCTGCGAGGTCGCCCGAGGCTCGGAGACTTCCAGTCGCTTTGCGCGCCGGGCGACAAGCGACTCCTGAGAACGCTGCTCGCTTGCCTTCGGTTGGCGGATCACCTCGATCGACCCCGGGCCCAGCGAGTCGAGAGTCTGCGCGTCGAGATCAAGGAGTCCAAGGTCGTCGTCCAGGTCCTGTCGGACGAGGACCTGGAGATCGAGTTGTGGCAGATCGAGCAGCATCAGGAGCTGTTCCGTTCGGCCTTCGATCGACGCCTGGTGGTTGATACGGAGCCGGTTTCACGGCTCGGCTCGGCCGGGTCCGAGGACGATCTGGCCGAAGAAACTGTCACACCCCTGTAACAGAGGCTTCACCGCGGCCGGCAGCACTGGGCGTAGACTCTTTGGAGTCATGATCGAACCTACGCCTTTCCGTACGCAGCCAGATCAGGTCGCCCCGCCGGTCGAACGACAGGACCGGGGGCCGGCGATCGTCACGGATATCGCCGAACCGGTAGTGGAGATCGACGATCTATCCCTCTACTACGGCAAGAAACAGGCTCTCAACGAGATCTCGATGAAGATCCCGGGCCGTCGGATCACGGCCTATATCGGGCCCTCGGGGTGTGGCAAGTCGACTCTGCTGCGCTGCCTGAACCGGCTGAACGATCTGATTCCGGGTGTGCGAATCGACGGCTCGGTCCGCTTCGAGGGAGACGACATCTACCAGAAGAGCGTCGATGTGAATCTGCTGCGCAAGCGGATCGGCATGGTCTTCCA
>JARFQS010000203.1 GCA_029287645.1 Thermoanaerobaculia bacterium
CCCACCGGCAGTGCACGGTAGGCCCGCGGCTCCAACTCCTGGGCAGCTATCGATGACGGATCGCCAAGCAGAGCAGCCCAAATGACGACCAGTCCGATCCCTACCAAGCGCTGAATGGAAATCGTCGTTTCTCCTCTACGAGGTCTCTGGATTGCTGTCAATACTCATTGGGGTCGAAAGCCTCCAGGTCAGCGTTGTCTTCTGCGCTTTCCGCGCAATCGATGCACAGGGTGGCGAAGGGCATGGCCTCGAGCCGCGCACTGCCGATCTGGTTGCCAC
Organism: Thermoanaerobaculia bacterium; assembly: GCA_029287645.1. Taxonomy (GTDB): domain Bacteria; phylum Acidobacteriota; class Thermoanaerobaculia; order Multivoradales; family JAHEKO01; genus JAUVRX01. The sequence continues at coordinate 280 of JARFQS010000203.1, forward strand.
AGGACTTGCAGTAGCCATACTCGTCGGCATCGAGACGGGCAAGTGCCTCGTTGACCTGGTTCAGCTCCTGGGCGGCTTCGTCGTCGAGGCCATTCTTGATCTCTGAGGCCTCCCAGCGTTGAGCGCTCTCGTCGAGACCCAGCTCATCCTTGGGCTCTTCGGGCGCCTGGTCTGCCTGCAACCGGTCGGACAGCTCCTTCTGTTTGTCCAACAACGTGGTCTTGATAGCAGAGTAGTCGGTCATCGTGTACCTCCTTTCGGTTCTCAGCTCTATTGTTTGAATCGGGTCAGCCTGATCAGAAGCTCTCGCCAACCGGCAGCGAGAAGCGGAGTGGGCTCGGGTGGACTCGAAGATAGCGACGGGAGCGGAACTTCGCTCGGATAGCTACGCTCCATGTCCTTGTCGCCAACGGTGCCATCGCTCGTCAGCAGCGCATCGAGGATCTCTCGAATCGTTTCAGGCGGCAAGGTGGGCACGACCTCGGTGTACCAGCGCTGGACCGCTTCGATGTCGTCGGGGGCGACCTTGCCGAACTGGGCGGCAACCTGCAAGAACGAGGAGGTCGGTGTCGGCATCAAGGACTCCTTCTAGCGCAGGGCATCGAGCTCCCGACTGGCCGCGAGGGCTGACTCCACGGTGTAGTAGCAATAGCGACCGTCGCTCGGCTTGATCAGGCGCCGCGGACTGCGCGGCAGCCTCTGGCTGGACGGCAATACGGACATTCCTCGGCGCTGATACCACTCCAGCAGCTGGTCGCCACCATCGGTGTCCGCGTAGAGGGCGGTCCGGCCCCAGCGGTGCTTGTTGAGAGAGTGGGTTACGGCAACATCCAGAGTGATCGAACCGAGACGCTTGGGCAGGTGGTCTTCGGCGATCGGATGATCCTCGATGGTGAGCAGAGCCTCCTCGGGAGCCGTGGAGAGAAACCAGACAAAAACGCTCTTGCCCCGTCGTACATTCAAAGCGGGAAAGCGACCCAGCAGTTGAACCAGCGCGCACGGTATCAATCGATCCTCATCATCGGCAGGGATGCCGATGGTGTAGCCGGCCGGTTGGCGCGCGAGGACGCCACCGGCGAGTGTCGAGAAGGGCACGTAGAGGAGCCAATTCCAATCTCGATCCACTCGCTTTGGATCCTGGTCGATCAGCGGCTGGACGTGAGAGTGCCACCAGAGAACGTGTGGCAAGGTCATGCGAGTGATCCGAAGGTCGACGAAGTCACCACTCTCTGTGGGGGCTCGACTGACAAATCGCACACCTCGCCAACGTCTCAGATCCATTGCATCCCGTCACCTTCGCCGAGCGAAATGTCCGTTCTTGGCGGAGCGCATTCCTCGGGGGGCACCATTCAATTCTCCTCGACCGGTTCATCGGTAACGATTCGCGCCACCGTCTCGCCGTCGATCACCTCCTTCTCCTGCAGGACACGGGCGATCTCGTGTAGGGCCGCTTCGTGGGTTCTGATGAGCTCGAGCGCGGTGGATTCGGCGCCGTCAAGAAGTCGCCGGATCTCAGTATCGATCAGGTTCTCGATGTCGGGGCTCAGATTTCTGGAAGCCGCCTGATGGCCCAGATAGCCGGAACCGGCCGGCCCCGCATAGCGCACCGGCCCGAGCGCCTCGGACATGCCGAACTCGGTGACCATCCGTCGCGCCAGGTCAGTTGCGCGTTCCAGATCGTTGGACGCACCGGTCGAGGTCTGTTGAAAGATCGCCAGCTCAGCCGCACGGCCGCCGAGCATGACCGCCAGTCGCTGCTCGAGAGCAGGCTTGCTCATCAGATGCCGATCCTCCTCCGGCATCTCCATGGTGTAGCCGAGAGCTCCCTTGGAAGTGGGGATGATGCTCACCTTGTGAACCCTGTCGGTCAGCGGCAGTAGCTGCGACACCATGGCGTGGCCACCCTCGTGGTAGGCCACCATCTTCCGGACCTCTCCGTCGAGAGGCATGTCCCGCTGCAAACCCGCGACGATTCGCTCGATACCGAGATCGAAATCGACGGTTGTCACCGTCTGTTCACCTCGACGAACGGCCAGCAGCGCAGCCTCGTTGACCAGCTGTGCGAGGTCGGCTCCCGAGAATCCCGCCGTAATCTGCGCCATCCGATCCAGATCCACGTCCGGTGCCATGGCCACTGTCCTGGTATGAATCTCCAGAATCTGCAACCGACCCTTTTCAGTGGGGAGCGGCACCTCGATCTGGCGGTCGAAGCGGCCGGCACGGAGTAGAGCTTTGTCCAGGACCTCGGGCCGGTTGGTGGCCGCCATAATCACCACACCCTCGTTCGAGTCGAAACCGTCCATCTCATACAGGAGCTGATTCAGCGTCTGCTCACGCTCGTCGTTGGACCGCATCGCGACGGCACCGGAGCGGGACTGTCCTATGGCGTCGATCTCGTCGATGAAGATAATGTCCGGTGCCTTTGCCTTCGCCTGGTTGAAGAGATCACGCACTCGCGAAGCGCCGACACCCACGAACATCTCGACGAACTCCGACCCGCTGATCGAGAAGAAGGGCACGCCTGCCTCCCCGGCAGTTGCCTTGGCCAGCAGCGTCTCGCCGGTTCCGGGCGGTCCGACGAGCAAGACACCCTTTGGCAGCTTGGCTCCAACCTGGACGAATCGCTCCGGGTGATTCAAGAACTCGATGATCTCCTTGAGCTCGGTCTCAACCTGATCGGCACCCCCGACATCGGCAAAGGTCACACCGGTCATCTCGCCGGTGATCTCGGTAGCCTTGCTCTTGCCCACTGACAGGATTCCTCCGGCACCCCCCTTGCCCATTCGTTTCATCAGGATCCACCAGATCAGGACGAATGGGAGGACCGGGACGATCCACCCGAAAAGAGAGGTCAGGAGACTCGTCGACGGTGTCCGGGCCTGAAACTCGACCCCGGCTTCGACCAGCTCCTCGACGAGGTCTTCGTCCTCGATCCGGACCGCTTTGCGCGTCTTCTCTTCGTCGCCGGTCGCGCCCTCCGAATCGGGTACCGTATAGAGAATCCGTTCGGGCTCCACCGTCACCTCGGCGATGACTCCCGCGGCCAGATCCTCACGAAACTGGCTGTAGGGGACCTCTTCTTCGGTCGCCATCCTCGGTCCGATCACGTACTCCTGAAGGAGTAGGACCGCGAGAACAGCTCCGATAGCGTAGATCAGGGAGAACTTGGCCTGAAGCCTTTGTCGACTATCCATCAAAAGTGTCTCCTTGTCTCCACATCAGCTGCCTCAGAGAGGTGGTGGTAGCGGAGGCTCAGGCCTTCTCAGGATCGACCGTCCACCCACGATGACCAGATAGACCAGATACCAGGCCGAAGAAGCGACTCCAGCGACATAGGTCATGGCAGCTGCGCGGAGCACCTGTTCGGCCCCCTCCTTCCCATCGGGTGAGATCAGGTCGAGTTGCTCGAGCTGTACCAGCGCGCGCTTGCTGGCATTGAACTCCACAGGCAGGGTCAGGAAGGTGAGCAAGATCGATCCGACATATCCCAGGATGCCGACCTGCACCATGGCCGTCGATCCATAGAACGATCCAAAGATGGCCAGCGGCAGCCCGAAGCGGGCACCGGCGTGGGCGATGGGCACCAAAGCGGTGCGAAACTCCATCGGCCGGTAGTCGTCGGCGTCCTGCAGGGCGTGTCCGCATTCGTGCGCGGAGACGGCTGTGGCGGCGACGCTGTTACCGACGAAGTTGTCCTTGGCAAGTCGCAGTTGCTTGTGGCGTGGGTCGTAGTGATCGGTGAGCTCTCCCTTGACGGGTTGAACCGGTACAGACTGGAGTCGATTGGCATCGAGGATGATGCGGGCGACCTGGCCTCCCGGTCTGCCCGTGGCACTGCGCACCTGACTCCAGCGTTTGTAAGTCGAAGTCAGGTGCTGGCGAACGCCGCGCGAGAAGAGAAACACGACTCCGGCAATGACATAGAACACCATCGGTTCCTTTCTAGGCAGTCTCTGAAGTCACACCAGCCCGAT
>JARFQS010000220.1 GCA_029287645.1 Thermoanaerobaculia bacterium
GGGCAAGCCACTCCCCTACATCCCCCACCCAGCACCCCACCGCCTCACCGCCTCACTGCCCCACTGCCCTAGTGCCCCACAGCCTCACTGCCCCAGTGCCCCAGTGCCCTACCGCTTCTGATACGCTAAACGGGGCCAGCCCCTGCGGGGGCTTTTTCTACACCACAAACGTCCGAGTCCATCATGAGCCAGCACGACAAGCTGCCTGAAGAAGCCTTAACTTTCGACGACGTCCTGATCGCTCCAGGGCACAGCGAAGTACATCCCAACGATGTCGACCTGAAGACCCGCCTGTGTCGGGGCATCGATCTGAACATTCCCGTGACCACCGCTGCGATGGACACGGTCACCGAGTCGAGACTGGCGATCGCCGTCGCACAGGCTGGAGGCGTCGGCGTCATCCACAAGAACCTGACGATCCAGGCTCAAGCCGAGGAGGTCGACAAGGTCAAGCGCAGTGAGGCCGGGATGATCGTCGACCCCGTCACGATGCGACCCGAGCAGCGCATCGGCGAGGCCCTGGAGGTCATGGCTCGCTACAAGATCTCTGGAGTGCCGGTGACTTCGGACGGCGGCCGGCTCGTGGGCATCCTCACGAATCGGGATCTCAGGTTCGAAACGAATCCCGAGAAGCGGATCGACGATCTGATGACCAAGGAGAACCTGGTCACCGTTCCCGAGGGCACGACCTTGGAGGAGGCCAAGGCCCTCCTGCATCGCCACAAGATCGAAAAGCTCCTGGTGGTGGATACCGAGGGCGGCTTGAAGGGTCTCATCACGGTCAAGGACATTCAGAAGGCCATCGAATTCCCTCGCGCCTGCAAAGACGAACTGGGCCGCTTGCGTGTGGGAGCGGCGGTCGGCGCTTCGGCGGACAGCCTGGAAAGAGCCGCTGCCCTGGTCGACGCTCAAGCCGATTTCCTGCTTCTGGACTCCTCTCACGCCCATAGCACCGGAGTCCTTTCAGCCGTCGCAACGCTCAGAGAGCGCCATCCGGACATCCGGTTGATCGCCGGCAACGTCGCGACGCGTGCCGGTGCGCAGGCATTGATCGAGCGTGGTGTAGACGCAGTCAAGGTCGGTATCGGCCCCGGGTCGATCTGTACGACGCGAGTCGTCACAGGCGCCGGAATGCCGCAGGTCACCGCAATTCAACAGGCTTGCGAGGCGGCAGCGGACCACGATATTCCGGTGATTGCCGACGGTGGCATCAAGTTCTCGGGAGACATCACCAAGGCGATCGCGGCGGGCGCCCACTCCGTGATGATCGGCTCGCTGTTCGCCGGCACCGAGGAGAGCCCCGGTGAAACCATCCTGTACCAGGGACGGACCTTCAAGGCCTATCGGGGCATGGGCTCCCTGTCGGCCATGGCCAAGGGAAGTGCCGATCGGTACTTTCAGGAAGCCAACGGCGAGCTCGGCAAGATGGTGCCGGAAGGCATCGAGGGAATGGTGCCGTACAAGGGCAGCGTGCATCAAATGCTGCCACAGCTGACGGGCGGCTTGCGCTCGGGTATGGGGTTGGCCGGATGCGGCGACATCGAAGAGCTCCGAGTCGATGCCCACTTCGTCCGAGTCACTTCGGCAGGGCTCAAGGAGAGCCACGCCCACGACGTGATGATTACGAAGGAAGCTCCCAACTACTGGGTCGAGCGACAGCGCTGACCCTAGTCACTCAACCAGAGCAGGCCTGTCGCCTGCACATCCACGTCGCTGCGCCGCGGCCGGACCGTGACCGTCTCCAAATCCGCTTCGAGCGGATTCAGGTCGCGCCCTAATTCCTCCACCTGTTGCGCGAGATCCTGTTCCAGACTCTGCAGCTCGCTTTCGAGAGTTTCGATCGATCGACGGGCCTCACGTACGTCCTCGGCCTGGCGTGAAGACTCCTGCGCATCGCGCACGGAGGAGCCTGCGCGGTTGAGGGTGGACTGGCTGAGCCTCCGCCGCCCCGTCAAAACGGAAAGCAGTGTGCTACCGATCGACACCGCAGTCTCCAGTTTGGCTCGGGTAGCCTGGTCCTTCTCCTTCGCCAGCCGGCTCGCGGCTCGATCCAACCGATCCTCCAACCTGCGGCGCCGCGTCGCGAACGACTCTCGTAGCGCTGCGAGTCGACGATCCCGTTCCGCCCGGGCGAGGTCGCCCAGACGTATTCGGAAGTCTCTCTCCGTTTCCTTGGGGCGCGATCGCGTCTCGAGGGGCGCACTCTCGAACATCTCGAGCCGCCGTTCGGAGTAGAGGTACTCCTCCAGGTCCTTCCTCCACTTGGTGTAGCTCGAGGACCGCTTCGCAGCCTCTGGCAGCGAAGCCCAGATGGCGTTGCCGGATGGTTCTCGGCCAAGGTCCTGCACCCCGATTTCGAGTGCCTCGGCCGTCCTCCAATCCACCTCGGTCTTCTCGCGATCCAGAGGGAGGATCAGCTCGACCTCGTCAGTAGCCAGGATCTCGCGGGTCTTCCGATCGATATAGTCGACCTTCCCCAGGCCCAGCAGGAAAGGCTCGTAGCGGACAGGTTGCTGCCCTGCCGAGGACCTGTCGTGGAAGTACTGTGGGATGTTCGGGTCGATATCTGGAAGCTCCACCGATGAGGTGGCAGCGGCCGCGAGTGGCTCCTGGTTCGAACCGGTACCCTCCCCCGCTCCAGACTCCGCAGTCTGCCGAATCTCTTCGACCTCGAGTGTCTCCTGCGATGTCTCGACGACCTTGCGATCCGCCATCAGTGTGCGAATCTGATCCCGGGTCAGAGGACCACGGAGATAGGACATCACCCACCTCGTCTGGAACAGCTCCGGACCCTCCTCGTTCACGTTGTGGAGAAGAAACGTTCTCTTCTTCAGACCGGTGAGCAGTCGATCCAACGCCTTGCGACTGGGACCACCATCGACGGTCACCCCCTTGAGGCCTTCGAGGACCTTCTCCTTGTCGCGCTCTGCCTGCAGCCGGCCCAGGAACCAGGTACCGATGTTGGCCAGAGCCTTGTAGTCCAGGTCGCCCGGGTTCTGGGTGGCCAGCACCACTCCCAGGCCATAGGCCCTGGCCTGCTTCAACAGTGTGAGCAGCGGTTTCTTGGAGGGTGGCTCTGCCACGGGTGGCAGGTACCCGAAGATCTCGTCCATGTACAGGAGGGCTCGCAGGCTATTGGTGCCAGGCCGGCGACGGATCCAGCTCAGGGTCTCGTTCAACAGAAGGGTCACGAAGAACATCCGCTGCTGGTCGGAGAGATGGGCAATCGAGAAGACTGCCACCCGGGGGCGACCCTCTTCTGTGTAGAGCAACTTCTCCAGGTCGAGAGGTGCACCTTCCAGCCAACTCTGGAAGCTGGGCGCAGCGAGGAGGTTGTTCAATTTGATGGCTAGTGCGGTCCTCTTCGAGGTCGAGTAGAACGCCTCGAGATCGAAGGCGCCGACGCGATCGAACGGCGGCGCCTGGACGCCCTGTATGAGGTCGGACAACCCGACATCCGCCCCTGCCTTCCAAAGATGCTCGAGAAGGTTGGAGAGCAGGATGTGCTCGGGACTCTGGATCGGATCCGCGTCGATGCCCAGCAAGCTGAGGAGGCCGGTCACCGTGGACTCGATCCGATCGCGGATCAGGTCGGCGTCTTCCCAGTCGGAGCTCGAGGGGGCCCTGAAGGAATCCAGGACCGAAATCGGCAATCCGGCCTCACTGCCGGGTGTGTAGATGACGAAATCCGCCGACTCCCGTAGCCGGCCGATCCGCGCGCCGCTCTGGCCCCACTTCGCCAGGCCGTTGCTCCACAAGCTGGCCTGGCTCTCAGCGAACTCCTCGATGCTCAGGCCCCGCTGGCGCGCCTCTTCACGATTGACCCACGGCTGAAAGTCCTCGGCTCGCAGCTCGGGAAAGGTCAGCAGCAAGTTGCCCAGATCGCCTTTTGGATCGACGACGATGGCCGGAATCCCGTCGATCGCGGCCTCTTCGATCAGTCCTATGCACAGGCCCGTCTTGCCACTTCCGGTCATGCCAACGCACACGGCGTGCGTGAGCAGGTCTTTCGACTCGTAGAGCAGCAGAGGGCGCTCGGATTCACCCTCGTCCGAGCCCGCGGCTCGGCCCAGATACAAGAGCCCGAGCTTCTCGTAGTGATTCATCGGTTCCGGATTCCCCGTCTCTCGGAAACTCGAGGTGGGCTCTGAGGGAAGATCGGTCCCACCTATCCAAGGGGACGTACTGGGAACCCGCTCAAGTATTGCGCTCGATCAGCTGCTCGAAGGCGCTCTTGGGCATCGCACCCGTCATGCGATCCGCGACCTCGCCGTCCTTGAAGAGGATGAAGGTCGGGATCCCCCGGACCTGGTACTGCGAAGCGATCTCCTGGTTCTCATCCACGTTGAGCTTGGCCACACGCACCTTCTCACCCATCTCCAAGGCCAACTCATTGAGAACCGGAGCCACCATCTTGCAGGGCCCGCACCAGGCGGCCCAGAAATCCACCAGGACCGGTAGATCGGACTTCAGAACATCGTTCTCCCAGCTCTCGGAGCTGACCGTCGTAATGTTGTCTGCCATGAGTTCCTTCCTTTGTCGTTTTCCGGAAGCTACACCGAGGGTTTCATGAGCTCGATTCCATGCCTAAGCCTTCACACACCGAGTGTCGGCATGAACTCTAAACAAGGTTCCTGCTGCAAGTATTCTCGCGCCCTCCCGACATCCTTCTCGATCTGGCTGATGAGAGCCTCGGCCGAGGGAAAGGCCTGCTCCCCGCGCAGCCTATCGAGGAAGCACAATTCTACCTCTTCGCCGTAGATCTCCTCGTCGAAGTCGAAAACATGGCTCTCGACCACCTTCGGATCCCCATCGGGGAAGGTCGGACGAGACCCGATATTGGTCACCGCATCGAACTGACGACCCGATCCTCGCAGCCAGACCTTCGATGCATAGACGCCGTCCTTCGGCAGGACCTCGTGAGAAGTGCCCACATTCATGGTCGGCCATCCCAGCAACTTGCCCCGACCGTCTCCATGCTCGACCACTCCGTAGATCGAGTAGGGACGGTTGAGCATCACGTTGGCTTCTGCCAGATCGCCCTGCCGGATCGACCTGCGGATTCGGGTACTCGACACCGGCGCCTCGCCCAGGACCACCTCCTCCACTCCAAACGCCTCGAAGCCGAGTTTGGAACCGAGCTGCCGTAGCAGCTTCAAGTTCCCCTCTTTACGCCGCCCGAACACGAATGTGGAGCCCACATACACCTCTCGCGCCTGGAGCTTTTCGTGGAGGAGCGTTTCTACGAAGTGCTGCGCGCCCGTATCGGCAAAGGAGTCGTCGAACTCGACTTCTGCCATCGTACCGACTCCGAATCGCGCCACAAGGGCCTGTTTCTGAGCCCGCGTCGTGAGGCGTCGAATCGTCTTCTCCGGGCGCAATATCGTCTTCGGATGAGGTTCGAAGGTCACCATGACCGACTCGAGTCCGGTTTCCCGAGCACGAGCTACGACTCTTTCCAGGATCGCCTGCTGGCCGATGTGAATTCCGTCGAAATTGCCGATCGTGACGATACTGGGTCGACGCAACTCCGACCGGCGCCAAGCATCCTCGATGACCACCATGGCAGCCCGATCCTCTGTCATTCTCTTGCGACCTGGATACCGGCTACAGAGTGGGGGCCAACGATGCGCCCGACCAGGTCGTCCGGGAATGCTTCCGTGATCTCGACCTCGACCATCTCACCCGCCGGTGCCAATCCGTCGTTGATCAGCAACCTGCCATCGATCTCTGGGGCCATGCCATAGTGGCGCCCTTCCAGGAGGTGCTCGGTCTCGTCGCAGGGACCCTCGATCAGTACCTCCAGACGCCTTCCAACCATCCTCTTTCGGCTCTCGAGAGAGATCGGCCGCTGGCGCTCCAGGATCTGGTCGTAGCGGCTTCTGGTCAGGGTCTTCGGAACCCGCCCCGCCATCCCGGCCGCTGGCGTCTCATCCTCTGGGCTATATGCGAAAGCACCCAAATGATCGAGCCGAGCGCGATCTACGAACTCCAGTAGATGTTGAAAGTGCTCCTCCTCCTCACCCGGGAAGCCGACGATGAAGGTGGAGCGCAGGAACACGTCGGGCACCAGCTCCCGGATCGTTCCCAGCAGATCGAGATACGTCTCTCCAGACCCCCCACGACGCATGGCCCGGAGAATGTCTCGATGGCTGTGCTGCAAAGGCATGTCAACGTAGGACACGAAGCGTTCCTCGTTGCCCATGAGCTCGAGGAGCCTCCGATCGAGGGTCGTCGGATAGGCATAGAGAAATCGGATCCAGGGGAAGCCGGTCGAGGCCAGGAGCTCTTCCACCAAACGGAGCAAACCGTGGCGGCCCAACCCGATGTCCTCACCATATCGAGTCGTATCCTGGGCGATGAGGCACAGCTCTCGAGCCCCTTCGCGCTCCAGACTCTGCGCTTCCTCGACGAGACTGGAGACCGTCCGACTTCGAAAGCGCCCACGCCACAGCGGGATTGCGCAAAACGTACAGGGGTTGTCGCAGCCCTCCGCAACCTTCAGATAGGCGTAACCGCGAGTCGTGAGCAGCCTCTGAGCCTGGTGATCGAAGACAACATGCGAGGGTGAAGGGGGCTGCGGCTCCGCGCCTCCCAGCTGCACGAGCTGATCGACATCACGAAGGTCGTCCAGGCCGATGAAGCCGTCGATCTCGGGGATCTCGTGAGCCAGATCGAGCGCATCCCGATTGGCCATGCAGCCGGCCACCAGGACCTGCTTCACACCCCTCTGTTTCGCAGCGGCGACCTCCAGAATGGTATCGATCGACTCCTGTTTCGCCTCCTCGATGAAACCGCAGGTGTTCACGATGACCGTTTCGGCATCTCCGATGTCGTTGACGATGCTGTGCCCGCGCTTGCGCAGCTC
>JARFQS010000230.1 GCA_029287645.1 Thermoanaerobaculia bacterium
GTTCTCGACGAACACATCATGGAGCTTTCGGAGCTCGACCTCGATATCGAGGTCTCGGCCAGGCTGAGTCTCAGTGACTGGCGTCGGGCCCTGTTGCGGGACAGCCGTGCAGGCTTGGGTAAGATCCTGTTGTGTCCGGACATCGATTCGAAACAGTGAAGGCGTTTCGCTCGAAGCGGCCAGATGTAGCTTCGCAGGGTGTAGTCGTCGCCCCGAATAGTAGTGTCCAGTCTCGTGGTGTATGAGGATCTGTAGATCGTGGTCATAGAGGCTGTGGGAACTGATATGCGGAGCGGGATGTTATGTGCAGCGCTTAGGCGGAGCCCGCTGGCCGACGGATATCCGTGAAGCGGCCACGCACATAACGTCCTACAGCTCCTCGAGCCATTGGAGCAAGTCGGGTTCGCGTCGGTGGAGGGGGAAGCCGACGTCGACAGGTGAAACGGCAGATTCCAGAGCGCGGCGCTTCATCTCCAGGTCGGCTTCGACGTACAGCTCGAGCGTCTTGAGGTGAGCATGGCCCAGGATGTCTTTGATCGTGACCGTTGAGACTCCAGCTTGCAGCAAGTGCATCGCCTTGGTGTGACGAAAGGTGTGGGGACTGATTCCCCGCCTCGAGAGTGTGGCGATCTGCGCGACGGAGCGACGGCGGTACTTCTGGACTAGGAAGCTGACGCCAGACCGGGTCATCGCTTTGCCTGTGTAGTTTCGGAGCAGTGGTGTTGGATCCGTGGCCGGGCGGCCGGTTTCCTCGAGATGGCTGCGGACGAGCTTCGCGGTCGTGGGCAGCAACGGGACAATGCGCTGCTTGCGCCCTTTTCCGGTGACGCGCACCAGAGGTGGCCGGTCCAGGCGAAAGTCGGACGGGCAGAGGTCAAGCAGCTCTTGGACACGCGCGGCGGTGTCGTAGAGGAGTGCCAGCACGAGATAGTCGCGTCGCCCCTTGGGGGTTGCTCGGTCGGGTTGATCGAGGATCGCTCGTAGCTCGTTCTCTGTCAGATAGTCGAGCAGTCGCCTTGGGGCCTTCTTGAACGGGATGGCCAGCACTCTTTGGGCGAGCAGTGCAGCCGCTGGGTCCTGCGTAAGCACATAGGAAAAGAAAGAGCGGATCGCTGCGAGTCTCGCGTTTCGCGTCGGCGCGGAGTTGCCGCGGCGCTGCTCCAGATACTCGAGGAAACTCAGAATGGCCTCGGACGAGAGATCCTCCAGAGTCAGCTGCGACACTCGCTGACCGGCCGACTCCGCGACGTAACCCAGAAACAGGCGGAAGGTATCGCGGTAGCTGGTGATGGTGTGGGGACTGGCGTCGAGCTCGGCTGCCAAGTGGCGGGTGAAAAAGGACGTCACGAGTTCCGCCAGCCGACTGCGTGCCGCGGTCACTGCGTCACCTCGGTGATGAGGCCGCCGAAGTGGGCCAGCTGGAGCCGCGTTACCTCGGCGACCAAGTCTCCGGTCATGTGGAGGTAGACCTGGCAGTTCGCCAGACCCGCGTGTCCGAGGTAGGTGGCGAGCAGAGGGAGCTTGGCTCCCAGGTCCGCGTCCGCCTCGTACCAGCTCAGAAGTCTCAAGACGGCGAAGGTGTGACGGAGATCGTGCAGTCTGGGGCCCTCGCCACGGCCACGGTGCTCGATTCCTGCGATCGCCAGCGCCATACGGAAGGACTTGTACAGGCTCGCGAGTGATGCAGCCTGACGGCCGTCCGCGCGCGGGAAAAAAGCGTCGCCCGGGCGGCGTGGGGCCACGTGCGCTGCGACGTTGTCCCGATAGCTCCGCAAGCGGTCCGACAGGTCGGCCGCAATGGGCACAAAGCGCGTCTTGCCAAACTTGCCACGGTGGACGGTGAGCAAACTGGCGGCGAGATCGACGTCCCGCTCCCTAAGGCCAAGCGCTTCGCCACGGCGCAGACCAGTGAGCAGCAGCACCCGGAGGGCGGTGCCGTGGACCAGCCGCCGGGGAATCCGCGAGCTGTCAGGCAGCCGGTCACAGGCATCCAGGAATCGGCCCGCCTCGGCGGGCGACAGAACCCGGATCACCGGGCGTCGTCGTCGGGCGCCGAGGAATCGCTCGGGAGGGATGAAAGTGCGAGGCTCTTCAAGGAGTAAGAATCGCGCGAGCTGCCGGATCATCGTCAGATGGTGCGGACGAGACGATGCGCTCACGCCGGATAGGTACCCTCGCACCACCTCCTCCGACAGCACGGCCTCGTGTATCGGACGAGCGAAACGGTCAAACTCACGCAGGTAACCTTCTTCCCGGCGGTAGGCGAAGCCGAGCGAGCGCTTGTGGGCGAGAAATCGCTGCAGATGCCACTCGAAAACGCTGGTGAAGGCACTCACCCCTTCACCTCCGCTTCCGACAGGGCGACGGTGCGCAATCCGGCCAGATCTACCTGGGTGTAACTCCGCGTCGTTTCGACGGAGCCATGCCCCAGGACGTCGGCGATGGTGTCCAACGCAACACCGCTCGCCAGCATCCGTGTAGCGAGTGTGTGCCGAAGCAAGTGGAGGCCGCGCCCCGGCCCGGCAAGGTCCACGCCGGCAGCCCGCAAGGCTCGCTGCATTACGGGCCAGAGGTTGTTGCGCGGCCCCAACGGTCCGATCGGCGCAACGTGGCGTACGAAGATCTCCCGCGCGGCACACGGCGGCCGGCCCTGTCGGATGTAGGCCACAATGGCCTCGTCCACGTCGGCCAGCAGTGGGAGCTCGAGCGGTCGCTGCGTCTTCGACTGGAGCAAGACGATCCGCTGCTCGCGCCACCGGACATTCTCAAAACGCAAGGAGCGAATGTCCGACGGCCGCAAGCCATAGCGCGCGGCCAGCAGGAGCATGGCGTAGTCCCGCTTCCCAAGAGGTCTCGATCGGTCCACGGCTGCGAGCAAACGCTCGACAGTCTCTGGATCGAGGATCTGCGGGGGTTGGCTCCGACGGTAGATCCGCGGACGCTCCACGGCATGCTGCAGATCCGCTGCCAGCACGCCGTTCAAATGTAGATAACTCAAGAAGCCTCGCAGCGCCGACGCCTCCACGGCGATGGTCGCGGGCCGGAAGTGTCGCAGCGAGGAGATGAAATCACGGACCTGGCGTGGGCTCAGCGACTCAAGATCCGCGATGCCGCGCCGGGCCAACCACTCGAAGAACCGACCAAGGCAACACTCCAGCTGATGAGTGGTCCGGCGACCACGATGGCAACGGACGAAATCCAGGTAGGCGGGAACGAACGCATCATAAAGCGCCCGCGCGCCAGCTTCCAACTCGGACATCAGCAACCTCCAATTCAGGCAACGCGAGACCCCTCCATGAGGCCTCCGGCTGATTGAAGGTTATGAACATGACCCGTTCGAGAAACCCAGCCGGAATCGACGACCACCGCCCGCCCGACACACCCACTGCACATAACATCCCGCTCCGCATATCACCTCCCACAGCTGCGGCGACGAGAGAGCAGATCAAGAATCGGATCACTGAGGAGCCTGCACGTACAGGAGGCAGCGAGACTACGTAGGAAGACGCGTCATGGAGATGGCGAGATGAGCAGTCGCAAAGTGGCGGCCCCCTTCATTCGGGAGATGCTTGGGTTGATTCACCAACGACCCGGGCATCGAGCCCGAAGGAAGGAGGACCGCCATGGCACGATATCTCGGTATCGATGTCCACCGCGACAGCTCGACGATCTGCGTGCTGAGCGCGACCGGCAAACGAGTGACCCACGAGATCGTCGAGACCAATGGTCATGCTCTCGTCGATTACGTCCGCAGACGGAGGGGCAAGCTCCACGTCTGCATCGAAGAGGGCACCTGGAGCGAGTGGCTCTACG
>JARFQS010000248.1 GCA_029287645.1 Thermoanaerobaculia bacterium
GTGTATAAGAGACAGACCTCTCGGCGGGCGCCAGGATCCAATCCCGTGCTCGGCTCGTCCAATAGCAGGAGTCGCGGCCGGTGAAGGAGTGCTTTGGCAATCTCCACCCTGCGCCGCAGCCCACCCGACAGAGTCTTGACCCGCTCGCTACGGCGGTCTTCGATCGAGAACCTCTCCAGCACGCCCGTGATCCGGCTCGCCAGGTCTGCGCCGCGGAGACCATAGAGATGTCCCTGATGAACCAGGTTCTCGCTGACAGTCAGTTGCTCATCGACACTGGGAGACTGGAAGACCACGCCGAGCTGGGGACGGACGAGCGCAGCATCCTCGACGATGTCCGCATCGAATACCTCGAGCTCTCCTTGATCCGGCCTCAGAAGGGTGGCGAGGATGCGAAAGAGCGTCGTCTTGCCACCCCCGTTCGGACCCAGAAAGCCATAGATCTCTCCGACGGGAACCTCGAAGCTGACGCCGTCGAGAGCCTGTCTCTGGCCATACGAGAATCTCAGACCTCGAGCCGTGACAGCTGTCTGTTGAGAAGGCTCGGACTCGGGAGCTCGGGTCATGTCCTCAGGCGACTCGATCGAGAACCATGATCAGCAAGACTGCTGGCAGATACAGCACCGAGACCAGCAGTACCCGCCGGGCCGCCCCGGTCGAGAACGACAGAGCAAAGGCTACGCACACTGCGAGGAAGAAACAACCGAGAGCCAGCGTGCCGAGAAAATAGGTCGTACCCGTGAGCCCCAGCACTGTCGGCATCAGGCTCACGGGCAGCAACGCCGCGCCGTACAGCATCATCTGCCGGGCCGTACTTCGGCCGTCGGGCTCCACGACGGGCAGTACCGGTACGCCGGCCCGCGAGTAGTCCTCTCGACACATCCAGGCGATCGCCAGGAAATGCGGTAGCTGCCAGAGAAACAGGATCGTGAAGAGCACGATACCGCCCAGATCCAGGCGATCGCTGACCGCCGTCCAGCCCATCAGCGGCGGCAGTGCCCCAGGGATTGCTCCGACCACAGTCGCCAGGGAGCTGATGCGCTTCAAGGGGGTATATACGAAGATGTAGCCTGCCAGTGCGATCGCGCCCAGAAGCGCCGTCAGGAGGTTGACTGCCAGGGTCAGCTCGAGGAGCCCTCCGACCGCCAGCCCGACCCCGAAGAGCAAGGCGGCATCGGGGTCCATGCGACCCGTCGGCAGGGGGCGATTGGCTGTACGCTCCATGAGTGCGTCGAGATCCCGTTCCAGAACATGATTGAGGGCCGCAGATCCCGCCGCCACCAGTCCCGTGCCGAGCAGAGCGTGAATCGCCAGGCTCAGATCCACGCGGCCACCAGAGCTGAGCAAGACTCCGATTCCCGCCGTCAGGACCACCATCAGGGTGATGCGGGGCTTGGTGAGCTCCACCAGATCCGCCAGCCGCACTCCCAGCGACACCCGCTTGGACTCGATCACGGCGGGGCTGCTCACGACACTGCCTGCTCCAGACGATGGGTTTCGAACACCTCGACCTCGGGGGCCACTCCTTGCTGCCGAGCCACCCAGTCCAGGCGCCGGGTCATGAGTGTCAACATCATACTGAGGGCCAGCAGCAGGGCACCGCCTCCGACATGAAGGGTATTCGGCAGAACCGCCTTGCCTGTCAGGACCACCAGCCCTCCGAGAGTTCCTTGAACCAGGACGAGGAGTGTCAGCAAAGAGGCGGGAATGACCAGCACCCGCTCCTGGCTCGCGAACCGCAGTACACGGCCAAGAGACCAGAAGATCAAGGTCGCGACCAGAAGAGCGCCCATCCGGTGAGCAAAGTGAATTCCGATGGCGAAGTCGAGCTTGGGAGGTATGAGACCGCCGAAGGCGAGGGGAAAGTCGGGTATGGCCAGGCCGGCCCCGGTGTGGCGCATCACGGCACCCAGCAGGATCTGGACATAGATAGCGATCGTAGTCGCCGTCACCAGAGTGACGATCCTGCTCGCGCTTGTGGCAGGACTCCCGGCACCCTTCTCAGACACCCAGCGGCGAGAGGTGACGACGGCCAGCACCACCAGTAAGCACAGGAACAGCTGTGCCAGACCGGCGTGACTCACGGAGATCGCAGTCGGCAGGAAGAAGAGCACCGTGATACCTCCCAGGGCTGCCTGGGCCAGGACTGCGACAAACGCCACAACGGCAACCCCTCTAACCCACTTTCTCGGCTCCCGGCGAACGATCCAGATCATCAGCCAAAGGGTCAACAACAGCACCGTTCCGGCGATCAAACGGTGCCCATGCTCGGCCCTGACCGTCTCGATCTCCCACCATCTCGGTGGGTTCAACATGCCATAGGAAAGCGGCCAGTCGGGGACCGACAGTCCCGCTTCCAGACTCTTCACCAGCCCGCCTGCCGTGATCAATAGCACGACGTACCCGGCCAGAAAGGCGGCGAGGCGATGTACGCCCCGCAGGAACGGTGTCTCTCTCGACATGGTTGCTCAATCTCCTTCCAGAAAGGCGAATCTCACTCGAAACGGCGTCAGTCTATCGCGCCAGCCTGCACAACAGGCCTACTCTTACCTTTCTATTGGAGAAAGAAAGCGGGGCAGGACCTGCATGGCCCCGCCCCGCGAACGCCAGAGTGACTGACTCAACCAGCGGAGGCCACGGCCCCCGGCGAGAAGTCGAAGCTCACCTGAGCTGTCTCGCCGTCTGCCACGGTGACTTCCACGGTCTGCGTCCCGAACTCCTCATGCCAGGCTTCGAGGACGTAGGTTCCAGCCGGCAGGTTCTCGATCCCGAAGCTCCCCTCCTCGCTGGAGACTCCGAAGAAGGGGTGATCCAGAACCGCCATGAAGGAGCTCATCCAAGGATGCACGTCGCACTTGAACGGCACCATGACCTCGGCCTGATCGAACGAGTGCTCCAACTCCATGCCCTGGAAGGGCTGTCCCTGGTTGAACTCCTTGTTAACGCTCGGCATGGCGTGGACGTTGTGCAGGGTCGGGTCGCTGTTGCGGATGACCAGCTTCTGTCCCACCTGCATCCCGGAGACGTGGGGTTTGTACTGACAGCCGATCTGGTCGAGCGTGTGAGTGGAGCTCGGCGCGGGATAGCTCTTGCCCTCCAAGCCGGACTTCACGTACACGAAGACATTAGCCAGATTGCCATTGTCGTCCGCTACGACCTTCTCGGTATGGACTTCGCCAGGATGCAACGAGGCACAGACTGGATCGGCGTCCATGCCGATCGCGGCATCCGGATCACCGTTGACATATTTCGCGTTGCCTGCGATGGCACCACCTCCTGTAACAGCCTGCTGAGGTGCGGCAGCTGGCGCTGAATCGGCCTGTTGAGTCGGAGCGGCAGCTTCTTCTCCACCACCGCCGCAACCGATCGCCAGGGTGGCGGGTATCAAGGCAATTGCCATGAGTATCGAGAGCTTCTTCATTGGTTCGGGCCTCCTTGCAATTCGTTTCAGTCCTTCAGGCTGACGCCCCTTGTCTTCGGCACGCCTGCGGCGCGAGCCGCGGATTATGCCATGAGTCCGGAGCGTGGACGGTTTCTGCCCGCGGCTTCGGCAGCTACTCCTCCAGGTTCCACCAGATGTGGTCCCGCAGTGTCTGCGTCACATAGTCTGCGTCGCTCAGATGTGCCTTGAGCTCCTCTTCCGAGCCGAAGTAACGCATCATCCGCTCTTTCTGCTTCTCGAACATCGGCGTGTCGATCGCCATCGACAGGGGCGAGTTGAAGCCGCCCTCCGGGTTCGGAGGGAAGTTCGCCGGCATTTTCGTACCCGGTATCCAACCTTGCGGATCCAGGATCCAATGGGGCACCCAGTCGTGTCGGAGCCGCTCCTTCGCCAGCAAGAGAGAGGGTGCGAGGTCTCCGGTACCGACTCCCGCGCCGAGATCCTCCTGCGGGCCTGCCGGGTGGCACTTGGCGCACTGGAACATGTTGAATGCCACATCGCCGACTGCCAATTCCCGGGACTCGGGCTGCGCCGGATCCGACAGAAACGCCAGACGCTCTTCGCGCGCTGCGAAATAGCTCACCAGTGCGTTGACCTCGTCGTCACTGAAACCGAAGGTCGGCATGCGGACGGAGAGCCATGGACGCAATCGCACCTCACCCGGAGCGTGAAGATAGTCGAAAAGCCAGTCGCTCTTCACCCGGGCGCCCTGCGCCGCCAGATTGGGGGGCAACATCCCCACATCCTCGATGGCGCTCTTGATGGCGTGCCCATCACCCTCGATCAGGTGACAGCCTTGACAGTTGAAACGGGTGATGAGTCGACGCCCCTCCACCAGGGAGATGCTTCGTGTCGTCTGGCCGGCGCGGTTGCTCGCTTCGACAGATTCCCTGGTGAATCCCAGCACCATGGTCACCACGGCATCCGCTTCCCGCTCCGACATGCCGAAGTCGGGCATCTTGAGAAGCTCGTCGTAATTCTTGACGGCTTCCTTGCCCTCATCCCAGATTCTGGGCTCCAGGAGCTTCTTGCGGATCCAGTCGTGCCGGGTGTGGGGCACGTCGTGTACGTGGCCGAAGTCGAACTGATGTAGCGGCTTCGAGCCTTCTTCCGTCAGCTCCACGCCGATCGGCTTGGCGATCTCGAAGCCCGCGAGGTCGTGGCAACCCCAGCAACCGTACTTCTGGATCGTCTCGAAGCCCAGATAGACATTGCGCTCGTTGGAGGTCATCTGGTCCAGGCTCGCCAGGCTCTGCTCGATCGTCTGGTTGTTGCGCAGGTATTTCAAGACCATCTCGTCGCGCATCTGCGGGTCGGGCTCGGGAAGCTCCAGGTCTTCGAATGCCGAGTCTTTGCTGGACATCAGGAAGGCGGTGATATCGGCTGCCTCCTGCTCGGTCAGTCGCAGATCCGGCATTCGCGTGTCGGGAGCATATTTTCTGGGATCTTGGATCCAGGCATAGAGCCATCCAGCCGAGACCTTGCTGCCGGTGCGAATGAGATTCGGACCGTGGAGGCGATTGATCTGGGGGAAGAAGTCGTCCCGTTTCGCTTCGGCGTCCATGAGATGGCAACCGGTACAGCCCACCGATTCGAAGAGAGCTTCCCCTTGCTGAGGATCTCCGGGTGGCGGAGGTGGATACTCCGGAACTTCGGACTTGTCCCACAAATAGGCCACGGTCGAAACGATCTCCACCTTCTGCCTCTCGAGATTGAGGTCGGAGGTCGTGTTCTCCTGGAAGAAGAAGTGCGGCATCCAGGTCGTAGGTCGAAACTCGCGCGGCGCGGTGATCCACTCGAACGCCCAGCCAGGGGTGGTCTTGGCCGCCACCTTACTCAGATTCGGTCCCGGTCGGGGTAGGTGCTGAAATGCCGGATAGTCGATCTTGTGACAGACGAAGCAGCCCATCCTCATGGCCAATTGACGACCGGTGTCCTGCACCTCGGCGCCGGGAGTCCACACCTCGGCCGAATGACAGGTGAAGCAGCCTGCTTCGGAATACTCGGCCGGATAGATGGGTGTCTCCAGGTACGGCTGTGGCTCCCAGCCCCACTCGTGCTGCCAACCGGCCCGCTCCTCTTCGTTGGAAGGACTGTGACCGACCCGAGCGAAATCAGTCGATCGGTCGAGCCCCCCATGACAGCC
>JARFQS010000255.1 GCA_029287645.1 Thermoanaerobaculia bacterium
GCGCAACTGCATGGCGGCTATGTCGAAGTCGAAAGCCATCTGGGTGAAGGATCGAGCTTCCGTGTCCACCTGCCGACCGGTCCCTCCTGAGGGGCAGCCGCAGTCTCTGCCTAGCGGACCGGCGGCTCGAAATCGTACTCGGCCAACTCCTTCAGGATCTCGGACCGCGACGTCGACTTGCCGGGTCCGTTCCACAGGTCTGCCCAACGCACGCATCGACTCATCGGGTTGCGGAAGGCCTTCGGGACGCCCTCGGCATCGGGGAAATTCGCCTCGACGTCCTCGCAAACCGGCTGCCAGCGATTGGGGTTGCCGCCGGTTCCGGACTGCTCTGCGAGAACCTCGACTCCCTGGCGGATCTTGTAGCGGAGAGGACCACCCTCTGCCCGCCCCCGCCAGGCGCCCCAGATGCGCTTCATGTCGACTTCGACCTCGAGCGGATCACCGGCAGGGGCGTCGAAGGCGATCAGGGTCGGCACCGCCAGGGACTCGTAGACCCAGCCGCTCCGACGCTCCTCGTAACGCTGCAGAATCACGCGCATCTCCTTCGAGCCTGTCGGGATCACGCGTCGAGTCTCTACGGGCTCGCCCTTCCTGTCCGGTCTGGTCCAGGCGACGAGCTCCCCATCTAGGTAGAGGAACACGTTCCAGCGCTCCTCGCGAGGTGAATCGGGCTCGTCTTCCTCGACCCATGCACGCGTCCCGCTGAGCTCGAAGATGGCTTCCACGGCGCCAGCTCCGGTGGCCGCAGGAGTCGGCTCCGCAGGCGGAGTCCCGGCCGGTTCGACCGTCTTGGCTTCACTCGGAGGCTCCACTACAGCCTTGGGGCCCTCGACGCGGCCCTCCTCGACGAGCTCCAACAGACTCGTCATCAGCTCCTCGGAGGCCTCGGCCTCGGACAGGGCGATCAGACCCTGGCTGCCGATGTCGACCGGTCTTCGTTCGGTCGACTCCAGCCACTGGAGGATCAGGCTGTCCGAGACCCCGGCGTTCAGCATCTCGACGACCTCGGCCACCACAGGGTCAAGGCTGCCCTCCTCGGCTCCCACCACCACAACGGGGGCCATGGCCAGCACCCCCACCAGCAGAAGGGCAGAAACCACCCTGCGCTCCTCATTCGTAGTCATCTCAGGAACTCTCTCATCTTCAGTTACGATCCCAGGGGACCTTTGCTTGTCATGTTCGGAGAACCTATCAGATCGATCTGCTCGTTGCTCTTCCTGGTCGCGGCGTCGCTGGCGGTCTGGATCACCTGTGCTCATGCCCCTGCAGAGCGGGTAGCCGGGAATCCAGAGCTCGAGTTGACTGAAGGTTCCTTTCTCGTCTTGACGCGCCCGCTGCCGGTGCCCGGCGATGTCTGGAGCGTCTACTTTCAAGATGGCCGGCTTATCCGGTTCGGCGATGTCGAAGACCATCGCCTCTACTGCGAGCTCTATCTCAACGGTGCCCGTGGCGTGGACTGGCAGGTCGAGCCGGACCGCTTCCTCGTCACCAGGATCAGCTCCGGCAGCCAGGACGAGTCCGCACTGCCGGGCCGAGCCGAGTACCGGCTGGCTCGGGATCGCGACCAGTCGGTGTACACGATCGTTCTCTCTCTCGCATCTGCGATTCAACCCGACGTTCGCGAGCTACGTTGCCACCTTCTCTTCGACACCGGCTGGAACGCCTACCCGACTGCCCGCACCATTCGGCGGGCTCTCGGTGAATTCTTCGGGATTGAGGCGGTTGCAGGTAACGGACCTGGTCGATTGTAGGCAACCCGCCAGCCCGGTCTACAGAACAATCGAGGCCGGCGACGAGCTGTCGCCGGCCCCACGTATCTGCACGATGAGCGGCCCGATCGGCTCCTAAAAGACGAACTGCCACTGCATGACGAGCTGCTGACGGTCGTCCTCGCTACCGTTGACGTTCGACTCCATGCGGTAGACGAGCTGAGCCTTGGCCTTGTGCTTGTTGAAGAAGTAGTTGATGCCGATGTCGACCGCATTCCACGTCTTGTCGTACCCGTCGGTATCCATGCTGTCGTACTTGCCGACGAATTCGATCGGCATGCCGCCCAGCATGTAGCCGCCCTCGACTTGCCACTTCTTGATGGTGGTCTCGCCGTTGACGTACATGCCGCTGTCGAGGGGGATCAGGTTGCCGTCGCCATCCTCGAAGTTTCTGGCCTGCAACTCGCCAGCGATCTGGTTGTACTCCACATCCAGCGACAGACCGCGACCGCGCATACCGGCACTCAGCTCCCAGCCGGCGGCGTTGTCCAGGTCGCACTTACTGCTGCTGGTGCAGATCTTGACGCCGTCATCTCTCGTATCCGTGAAGGTCGCCCGGTTGTCGTTCTCGGTCCAATAGAAGGCTGCACCTTCGACGGCGAAGTTGATGTCACCGCGGGTGAAGTCGCCCTGGTCGCGCGGAATCGGCTCACCGGGGTAGAAGGTGACGCGCGCCGCACCGACGTAACCCTGGGTCCAGTCACCCGCATCGTTGGCCGGGTTGTCGAAGTCCATCCGCCGGTTGTCGGGATCGAAGTACTCGGCGCCGACGTTGAACTTGTACTCGAACTTCTTGTTGTCGGTGCTACCGTCGATGCGGAACCCGAGCATACGGTCGGGACTGCCGAAGTTGTGCTGGCCGACGAACCAACGCTCGACGGTCTGCTGCCGCTTCGACGAGGTCAGGAACTCGCGCGAGAAGACGGTCTTCGAGCTGCCGATGAAGATCCTGTGGTTCTTGATCCCCCTGTACTGCATGTAGGCGTCCTTGACCGCGATCTCGTTGCCGTCGATCGACTTGCCCATGTCCCACTGCCACTTGCCGACCCAATTCTTGGTCACCGTTCCCTGGATGTAGGGGCGCAGGCGCCGGAAGAAGAGGGTGTCCTCGGATCCGCCCTCGCCCACCCGCGGGTCGTCGGTGATGTACAGATACTGCAACTGCAGGCGGCCGCCGATCTCGACCGACTTGTCGCCGTCCTCGTAGATCTTGATGCCGGCGTTGGCCGCGGGCGCCAGGCCCACTACGGCAACGCAGACCACCAAGAGGACAAAAAGAAAACGCTTGAACATGGCTCGTATTCCTCCTTGAGTGTTCTTTGAGAACCTTACTCGGCTCGAACAAGAGCCGCCTGACCGACTTGCCAGAACGGCTGACGGCATGCAGTGTAGGAACCGGATGCTTCAGGCGTGCGTCGAGGCTGTGGCATTTCTGCGACAGAGGCGGCGGCATTTCGCCGTCGAGTGTCACAGGACTGTCACGGCTCCTTCACGCGGTTGAGCCAGCCGTGCACGATCCTGCGTGGGCCGTGGGATTCCAGTTTCGGCCCGCGGGCAGTCTCGACGCTCATTGCTGGGGTTGTTCTTCCGAGCGATTGGCCGACACAGCGACAACACCCTAGAATGACGCGCAGAAAGGATGGATCGTGCCAT
>JARFQS010000262.1 GCA_029287645.1 Thermoanaerobaculia bacterium
ACTTCGACTCGCTGCCGGCGGAACTCGAGGCGGCCGGGACCCGCTTCAGCTCCGATACAGACACCGAGGTGGTGGCCCATCTGATCCGCTCCGAACTTGCCGGCAGCGACAGTTTGCTGCAAGCGGTGAAAAGTACCGTACCCCGGCTGGAGGGCGCATACGCGCTTGCCGTCGTGTCTCACTCGGACCAGGATTGCGTGATCGTGGCCCGCCAGGGGTGCCCGGTGGTGATCGGGCTCGGTATCGGAGAGAGTTTCGTCGCCTCGGATGTGGCGGCGCTGCTGCCGGTCACCCGACGATTCATGTTCCTGGAAGAAGGTGACACGGCGTGCATCACGCGCGTGGGGATCGATGTCTACGATGGCGAGGATTGTCACGTCTACCGGCCGGTGAAAGAGAGCGAGCTGGTCGCTGACGCGATGGAGCGGGGACAGTACCGCCATTACATGGAGAAGGAGATCCACGAGCAGCCCCGGGCCGTCACCGAGACGCTCGAGGAACGGATCGCCGGCGGGCGGGTTCTTGAGCAGGCCTTCGGGCCGGAGGCCGCCGACATATTCGAGCGGACCCGGGCGGTGCAGATCGTCGCTTGCGGCACCAGCTATCACGCGGGTCTCGTCGCCAAGTACTTCATCGAGCGCCTGTGCCGGATCCATTGCTCGGTGGAGATCGCCAGCGAGTACCGCTACCGGCAACCGGTCGTGCAGGAGGGCACCCTCTACGTGACCATCTCCCAGTCCGGCGAGACGCTGGACACGCTGGAGGCGTTGCGTACCGCGAGAAAGCTGGGTTACCTGGCCCTCCTCGGACTCTGCAACGTACCCGAGCGCGGCCTGGGACGGGAGTCGGACCTGGTGCTGATGACGCGCGCCGGCCCCGAGATCGGCGTGGCGTCTACAAAGGCGTTCACTACTCAACTGACGGCCCTGAGTCTGCTGGGTCTCGTACTGGCACGCCATCGCGGTCTGGATGAGGAGCAGGAAAGGTCCCTGGTCAAGGAACTCATCGAAGTGCCCGCGCTGCTCGAGTCGATCCTGCAGATGGATGCGGAGATCGAGCAGCTGGCGGAACGATTCGTCGACAAGCACCACGCACTGTTCCTTGGCCGCGGCATTCAGTATCCGGTCGCCATGGAAGGTGCGCTGAAGCTCAAGGAGATCTCGTATATCCATGCGGAGGCCTATCCTGCTGGCGAGTTGAAACACGGCCCCCTCGCTCTGGTGGATGCGGATATGCCTGTTGTCACCGTGGCGCCCAACGACGAGCTGCTCGAGAAGCTCAAGGCGAATATCCAGGAAGTCAGGGCGCGGGGAGGCGAGCTGTTCGTGTTTACCGATCCTGTCTCCGGGATCGAGCCGACAGAAGGCGTCACCGTGATCAAGATGCCGGGGCCAGTCGGCGACTTCCAGGCGCCGATTGCCTATACACTGCCGCTACAATTGCTGGCCTATCATGTGGCAGTGTTGCGAGGTACGGACGTGGATCAACCGCGGAATCTGGCGAAATCCGTCACCGTCGAATAGCTTTCTCCGTCTGTAGGTCGCTGCCCTGCGCTGTGCAACCTGTCGTCGCCGGCGTCAGCAGCGGGTGAAGCACGCATATGACCTTTCTGTCCCGATTCGAAGCCGTCCTGTTCGATCTGAACGGCACGCTGTCCACGGATTTCGACCGTTTCAACCGTTGCCAGGACTACCACCGCACTTACTCCCGGCTCGGAGGAACAGCGCTGTCCCCGGCCGCGGTGACCGAGGCCGTTGAGGCAAGCCTGGGGAGATGCTTGCAGCGCTACGAAGACGGCCCCTGGGACCCGTTTCCGGATTATGGCGAGTTCCTGGACATGGACGACCCCGATCAGCGGAGACTGCTCGAGGACACCGTGGCGGAGCATGAGCTCGGCTCGGTTTCGGCTGAGCGACTGTCCTGGCTAAAGACACTCGCCGGGACGCATCGACTCGGCCTGGTCAGCGACGTGTGGGCGCCGGGCCGGCGACTGCGCTCTTACCTGAGCAGGTCAGAACTCGCCGGTCTGTTCGACGTCATCATCCTCTCCAGCGAGGTCGGCGCGGTCAAACCGAGCGCGCGTGTGTTCGCGCTGGCGCTGGCGGGGCTGGGTGCGAACCCGGAAAGCGTCGTTTTCATAGGCGACAGCTATCGCCGTGACGTGGAGGGTGCCGCCGCCTGCGGAATGGCGACCGTCTGGGTCAGCGAAGAGCGGGCCGCGCCCGGGACGGTCGCCCCCGATCGCATCGTGGCACGGGTGGAGGAGCTGCTCTAGGCAGCCGCTGCGGAGCGGATCTCTCGCAGCCGCGCCGCAACCATACGCCGGGTGCGTTCGATCGTTTCACCCTCCGCCAGCACGCAAGGCGGTCGTCGTCGCAGTAGCGGCCATCGCTCTCCCCTGAGCACTCGCTTCAGGTAGAAGATATTCTTGTCCAGCGCAATCATGTACGGATTGCGACCGTCGAATGTCACTTCCATGTAACGGTGGACGCCGCCGAAGTCATCCTCGAATCTCGGCGCACAGACGTTCTCGTAGAAATCCAGTGTGTGACGGAGCAGGTCGAGTCCCGAGCGATAACGCACCACTAACTGGCGGCTGCTGTCGATGTACATTGCGACGCCACCGAGGACAAACTCCGGAAACAGACGATCACGGCACTTTTCGAGATAACAACGGTCCGCCATCTGCGCCATGAGATCAGCGGTCCCGACCAGATAACCCAGCTGCCGGTCCTTCTCGTTGTTGATGTAGATCTGCTCATAGCGGACCTCGTAGCCGGTGTAGTGCACGATCTGGCGTGCGACAGCGGCGGCCGAGCCGAGGCCGATCTGAGGCAGGT
>JARFQS010000305.1 GCA_029287645.1 Thermoanaerobaculia bacterium
CGGCACCGCCTCCACCGTGACCTCTGGCGTCACGAGATGCTTCGGGATCAGCGCCGGCCCTCGTTCCTGTTCTACCTCTGGTGTCTGGCTTCCGCGGTCCTCTACATAGCATCGCCGGCGCCGCCTTACGATCTGGCCGGCAGAGCCATCTACCTTCTCGACGAGGTGGCCAGGATTCTCCTCGCTCCCCTGACGCTTCATTTGTTCCTCGTCTTTCCGCGTCCCCTGATTCGCAAGCAAAAGCTCTCTCGCCTGATCCCATACCTCTACCTTCCGAGCGCATTCCTGCTGGCCTTGCAGGCCGACCTGATCTTCGCCAACGGTCGGTGGCTGCTGGGAGGTCGAGTCGAGACGGCCCTGGGCATCCTGGATCAGTTGGAGCTCTATCACCTGGTTCTCTTCTCGTTTGCGTCAGTGGCTATCCTTGCCTGGAGACTCAGAAGCATCAGCCAGCCCGAGCCGCACCGACAGGCAACCTGGATCGCCGTCGGCATGGCGGCCGGCTACGTACCCTTCTTCGGGCTCTACGTTCTTCCGCTGACCCTTGGCGCTCAGCTCCCGACAGCGCTGACTTCCCTCGCCGTGCTGCCGCTGGCGCTCGTACCCCTGACGTTCGCCTACGCGATCCTGCGCTACAAGCTCTGGGACATCGGCGCCATCGTTCGCGACACGGTCTCCCTGAGCGTTACGATCCTGGTCGGCGTCATCGGCTTCTCGTTGGCCAACATGCTGGTGACCCGTGTGGTCCCCACTGAGCTCAACGTGGCTCGCACTCTGGCCTCGTTCCTGTCGGGCCTGGTGATCGCCGGTCTTCTCGTGCCTACCCGGCGAGGGGTGAGCTCATCGCTCGAGCGCTTCCAGCACCGCACGACCTGGAGCAAACGCCGGGCCCTCGGCCGTTTTGGCCAGCAGATGCTGGAGGAGCGATCGCTTGCCCGCCTCTGCTCCAGCCTGCTGGACCAGCTCGAGCTGGCTTTGGAGCTCGACCACGCCACCCTGTTCCTGGCCAGCGGCGACCGCCTATTGCCCTATAGGCCGCAAAAAGGACTGCCGCCCAACCTGAGCTTCGAGGACTTCGACGCCGATTTCTGGAGCATCGAATCGGAAGCACTCAGTGGAGTCGAGTTTCCCACGGACGAGCTGACCACCAAGCAGCGACTCTTCACGGCCGGCTATAGATACGCCTTCCCACTGCGGGTGCGAGACGACCACATCGGCATCTTCATGACCGGCTACAAGCAGAACGACCTGCCGTTGAGCAGTGACGACCTGGAGCTGATCCGCTCGGTCCTGAATCAGGCGGCGTTGGCCATCGAGAACGCTCAGCTGCTCGAACAGGTCAGCAGCCAACTCGACGAGGTCGACCGCTTGCAGCGCTACACCCGCCAGATCATCGAATCGTCTCCGGCCGGTATCGCCGTAGTGGATGGCGATGGCAAGCTGCACTCCATCAACCAGGCCTTCGGATCGCTGGTGGGGTTGCAGACCGAAGAGGTGGCGGGACGCAGGCTGCGAGATCTGCTACCGCTGGACTCCCTGCCGAACCCAGGTGATGGCATCCGAGAGATTCGATTTCAGGACCCGAAGGGCGATGAGCGCTTCCTGCAGATCTCGATGGCTCCGCTGGAGGAGGGACCCGACGACCAGAGGGTTCTCATCGTCCAGGATGTCAGCCAGCGGGTGGCCATGGAGAATGCCCTCAAGGAGAAGGAGCGCCTCGCCTCCTTGGGGATGCTGGCGGCCGGAGTTGCACACGAGGTGAATACGCCGATCACCGGAATCTCCAGCTATGCCCAGATGCTTCTTTCCGAAACGCCCGAGGGTGACCCACGTAGACGGCTCCTCGAGAAGGTGGAAAAGCAGACTTTCCGAGCGGCCAGGATCGTCAACAGCTTGCTCGACTTCGCGCGCGACCGGCAACACGCCGAAGTTCCTGTCTCACTCCGACCCCTGATCGGAGAGAGCCTCGAGCTGCTCAAAGAGCGGTTGCTCGAAAGCGATACACTGCTCGAGTGGAACGCGCCTGACGAGGAGATCCTCGTTCTGGGCCACGAGGGTGAGCTG
Source organism: Thermoanaerobaculia bacterium (assembly GCA_029287645.1). Classification (GTDB taxonomy): domain Bacteria; phylum Acidobacteriota; class Thermoanaerobaculia; order Multivoradales; family JAHEKO01; genus JAUVRX01. The sequence continues at coordinate 2,065 of JARFQS010000305.1, forward strand.
CAGCAGGTCTTCACGAATCTGGTCATCAATGCCCTGGACGCCATGGCTCAGACAGACGAACAGGGTAAGCTTCAGGTGGAGCTGGACCTGCGAGACAAGTGGATCGTTGTTTCCGTGGAGGACAACGGCCCCGGAATCGCCTCGAAGGAGCTGGACAAGATCTTCCAGCCCTTCTACTCCACGAAGCTGGCCGAAGGTGGCACCGGACTGGGATTGTCCATCAGCTACAACATCGTCCGGCGCCACGGCGGTGAGCTCCGCGTTGTCAGTCACCGGGGTGAGGGCAGTCGATTCATCGTCGAGCTGCCCCGCCTGGAGTCACGACCAGAGCAAACCAAATGAGTATCCTGATCGTCGACGACGAAGAGATCCTACAAGACGTTCTGACCTCCCTGTTGACCCAGGAAGGTTACTCGACGCTCAGCGCCGGAACGGGGCGTGAAGCTCTGGACCTGCTGGCGAAAGAAGAAGTCGAGCTCGTCCTGCTGGACCTGATGTTGCCCGACACTTCAGGTCTGGAGGTTCTCAAACGGATCCGCGCTACCGATCCCGACCAGGTCGTCGTCGTGATCACCGCCTTCTCTTCGATCGAAGGCGCCATCGAAGCGATGCGCGAAGGGGCCTTCCACTACATCCCGAAGCCCTTCAAGAACGAAGAGGTGCTGCTGACCATCCGCAAAGGCCTCGATCAGTTTCGGCTGACCTCGGAGAACCGATCACTGAAGGAGCAGCTGCGGCAGCGTTATGCCTTCGACAACATCATCGGAAAGAGCAAGCCGATGCAGAAGGTCTTCGAGCTGATCCAGCTGGCGGCTCCAGCGAAGAGCAACATCTTGATCCTGGGCGAGAGCGGCACGGGTAAGGAGCTGGTCTCCAAAGCCATCCATCACCACTCGCGACGGGCGAACGGACCCTTCGTGACCGTCAACTCGGGATCCATGCCCGCCGATCTGCTCGAGAGCAACCTGTTCGGCCACGTCAAGGGCTCGTTCACCGGGGCCGTTTCCAACAAGAAGGGCCTCTTCGAGCTCGCCAACAGTGGCTCCATCTTCTTCGATGAGATCGGCAACATCCCACTGGATACCCAGGCCAAGCTGTTGAGGGTCATCCAGGAGAAGGAGTTCATGCGGCTGGGGGGTGTCGAAACGCTCAAAGCCGATGTCCGGATCATCGCGGCGACCAACGCCCGGATCGAGGAGTCGGTGCAAGAGGGCCTCTTCCGCGAGGACCTCTACTACCGTTTGAACGTCATCACGATCCAGCTTCCACCCTTGCGGCAGCGCACGGAGGACATCCCGCTGCTGGTCCGGAACTTCCTGACCAAGTACGCCCAGGAGAACGACAAGGCGTTGGAAGACATCTCCTCGGCGGCTATGGAGCTGCTGCTCGACTATCACTGGCCCGGCAACGTCCGGGAGCTCGAGAACGTCATCGAGCGCGCCGTCGTCTTGTCGTCCGGCTCCACGCTCGATGTGGATCTCCTGCCACCCAGCGTTCGAGAGCCCGACTCCCTGCCGGCCCCAACAGCCATGCTCCCCAACAACGGCATCGCCTTCAAGGAAGCGGTCAGCTCCTACGAGCGCCAGCTCATCGTCAAGGCGCTGGAGGCTGCAGGTGGCGTACAGAAGGCCGCGGCCGAGCTCCTCAA
>JARFQS010000320.1 GCA_029287645.1 Thermoanaerobaculia bacterium
GGAACAGATCCAGGGGGAGGCCCGCCTTCTGGAGGAGCTCGAGACCCCACAGAGCGGTGAACGGCGTTTGCTGATCCGGCTTCAGAACCACGCCGTTGCCGGCCACGAGCGCCGGCAAGGCGTCGGTAATCGCCATGCTCAAGGGATAGTTCCAGGGCGAAATGATACCGACGACACCTTTCGGCCGATGGTGCTCCCAGGTGGAGGTCAGGCCAGGCAAAGCCCCCTTTCGCGGATGGGGACCCAGGTGTCTCTCGGCATTCACCGCGTAGTACCGAGCGACCATCGCGACATCTGCCACCTCTTCGAAGGCGCTCTTCCGGGCCTTGCCGGTCTCCAACTGAACGAGGTCGAGAATCTCCTCGCGGTAGCTCAGAATCAGATCGTGGTAGCGCATCAGAACGGCCGCGCGCTCCGTTAGGTCGGTCTCCGCCCACTCCTGCTGCGCCCGTCGCGACCTCTTCACGGCCTTGCTCACCGTAGCCGGTGAGCCATGCGGATACTCGGCCAGGAGGCTCCCGGTTCCGGGAGAGACGACCTGCAGGTCGGGCCCTTCGTCCCCAGCGAGAGGTACGAGCTCCGCCAATTGGCGAAACCTTTCGCTGGTCAAGGAGCCCATTTCCTCTTCCGGCAGCTGGTGCGCACCCATGTCGATCACTGTAGTCGGTGGACTCTCGCTGATGGTCACCATTTTCGATCTCCTCGCCCCATCCGATGCAGACTGCTGCTCCGCGACGTCGGCAACCTCTCATTATTGCACCTGGGCTTGCCTCGCGCTGCAGAATCTCGACGGTGTTCGCCGAATCCGATTCGGGTGAGATCCACACCGATGAGCTATGATTCCGACCGAAGCGCAGACCCACAGGAGACAGCAAGTATGAGCGATACCGACTCGACCAGAGACAAAGTAGTCCAACACCTGATCGCGGCTTCGGACGAGGAGTTCGACGCCGCCCAGGTCACCGATCAGACCACGCTCCGCAAGGACCTGGACTTGAGCTCACTTCAGGCCGTCACCCTGGTCATGGATCTCGAGGACGAATTCGGCGTCACGATCGAGGACGAGGAGATCGAGTCCCTCGAGACGGTGGGTGACGTCCTTGCCATGGTGACCCAGAAACAGGAACAGCTCGGGTAGGCGGATGCGGCGTCGAGTTGCCATCACCGGCGTGGGACTGGTGTCCTGTCTGGGCCACGATTACGAGCCTGTCGTGAAAGCGCTGCGCGAGGGGCGGAGCGGTATTCGGGCCGTTCCAGAATGGGAAGGAAAAGGCCTGAAGAGCCTGGTGGCGGGCATGATCGACGATCTGGACGAGAAGAAGGATGCGGCCAAGCTGTCGAAAAAGCTGACGCCTGCGATGTCCGACTCTGCCCTCTACTGCTCGTTGGCGGCTCGCGACGCCATCGCGGATTCAGGCCTCGGGCCAGAGGATCTGCACAGTGAAGACACCGGCTGCATTGTCGGGTCTGGGGTGGGCAGTGTCGACTCTGTGAAGAAGGCGGCCGATCTCTACTACGCAGGCCGCATCCGGCGCGCCGATCCCTACACCGTGCTGCGCTGCATGGCCAGTTCCTCCAGCGCAGCGGTCGCCAACCTCTTCAAGATCAAGGGCCGAAGCTACTCCCTGAGCTCCGCTTGTGCGACCTCGGCGCACAACATCGGTCATGCGTTCGAGTTGATCCGGGCGGGAGTTCTCGACCGCGCGATCTCTGGCGGCGGTGAGGATACCGCCGAGCTGATATCCGCCGCCTTTCAGGGGCTCCGACTCGCCTTGTCGACCCGCTATAACGACACTCCCACCAAGGCCTCACGCCCTTTCGATGCCCATCGGGACGGCTTCGTGATCAGCGGCGGCGGTGGCATCGTCGTACTGGAAGACATGGACCAGGCGTTGGCGAGAGGAGCTCGAATCCGAGCCGAGATCATCGGTTACGCCGCCAACTCGGATGGCTTCGATCTCGTGCTGCCGGAGCCCGAAGGGGCTCAGGCAGGGGCCTGCATGCAGGCGGCGATCAGGGATGCGGGCATCGAGGCCAGCGAGATCGACTATGTCAATACCCACGGAACATCCACCATCCACGGCGACGTCGCCGAGGTCAAGGGGATTCGGTCGACTTTCGAGGGTCGAGTACCACCATTCTCATCCACGAAATCCATGACCGGGCATGGCATCGGGGCCGCCGGGGCCCTGGAGTTGATCTTCTGCATCGGCATGCTGGAGCAGGGCTTCATCGCCCCCTCCATCAATGTCGAGACGCCGGATCCAGCCGTGGAAGGACTTCCCGTCGTGACCGAGACCCGGGAGCAGGAGCTCACGACAGTCCTGTCGAACAACTTCGGCTTTGGCGGCACCAACGCATCGATGGTGATCCGACGCTTCGATGGCTGACTCTTCCACCACCATCGACAAACTCCGTGATCCCGACGGCAGCCTCGACCGCCGAGCCTTGCTCCAGATCTTGCCCTACGGCGAGGACTTCCTGTTCATCGATCGGGTCGTCCGTCTCGGCAGCGAGGAAGTCGAAGCCACCTATCGCATTCCGGAGTCGGCCCCGTTTGTCGAAGCCCACTTCGTCGGGCTTCCGCTCATGCCAGGCGTCCTCATAGGGGAGGGAATGGCCCAGGCAGGTACGGTCATGGTGCGCTACAACCTCGAAGATCATGCCTCCAAGGATCTCCTGGCGTTTCAAATCGACAACGCGCGATTCCTGGCCCCAGCCGTTCCGGGCGACACCCTGAGATTTCACGTCGAGCTGACCAAGATGCGCCCCAGGGCAGCGCGCATGGAGGGTGAGGCGTTCGTCGGCGATAGGCGTGTTTGCAAGGCCGAGCTCGTCCTGGCCATCGTGGATCGTCGACTCCTGAAAGCGGAGCTGACCGAGCCAGCCAAGCCATGACTCGCGTTGCGGTGCTGGCCGATGTACACGGCAATGTTCCGGCTCTGGAAGCCGTAATCGAGGATGTCCTCTCTCAGCAGCCGGACGAGGTGCTGGTCGGCGGTGATCTGGTGGGTCGAGGCCCGTGCGGCAAGGCGGTCGTGCGGCGAGTCACCGACCTCGGATGGCGCGGCGTGCGTGGCAACCACGAAGACTACCTACTCGCCTTCCGACACAAGCGCGTGAAGAATCACTGGCTGACCGCTCCCGAATGGTCTGCCGCCCGTTGGATGGCCGCCGAGCTCGATCAGGCAACGGCCGACACCATCGAGAGGCTACCGCTGACCGTAGCAAGCGAGGCGGCACCGCAACTCCGAGTCGTGCATGGAACGCCCAGGTCCAACGCCGAAGGAATCGGACCCTGGACCTCTCGTCAGCAGGTGGAGGCCCATTTCTCGGAGGTCGAGGAGCCCGTGCTGGTCTGTGGTCATACCCATCGACCGCTAAAATGCCGACTGCCTTCGGGCCTGGTGGTCAACGTCGGCGCGGTCGGCCTGCCCTTCAACAGAGATCGCAGGGCTCAGTACGCGGTGTTCGAGCTGGGTGGGGATGCGCCGCAGGTCGAATTCCGTCAGGTCGAGTACGATCTGAGCCGGACGGTCAGAGATTATGAGACCTCCGGGTTCTCGAGCCATGGAGGAGCCACGGCTCGACTCCTCAAGCTGGAACTGGAGCACGCCGCACCCTTTCTGGTGCCCTTCATCGAGTGGGCCCGGGCGAGAGGCGTGCCACCTCTGGAATCGGAAATCGGATCCTTCCTGGACTTCTACGATCCCGAGGAGTCCTTTCGCACGTTTGCCTGTCGTCTGAGGGAGCTGCAAGGCGAGCCGCGGGCTGCCCCCGAAGCTCACTGATCTCCAGGCCTCATTGCCCAGAGTGGAGCTCTGGCTATTCCGCCGGCTGCGATTCGCCTGTCAGGCGACCGAGCATCCCCTGCCCCCCCTGGATCGCAAGGCGCTGCATGTAGAGCTGCACGCCGACCATTCCACCCAACTCCTCCCCCCCTCCTGCCCGACCGGGTCCGCCGTGCAGGGACTGGGGCAGGGCCGCACCCGAGCCTAGACCCTCACCGATCGTCGCCTCGGACCCGATGTAGATTCGGCCCGTGTCACTGGCTCCACATTCGACAAACGCACCGATCCACTCCTCGTCATCGCTGTAGACCGACGTCACCAGCGTTCCGCCCGCCATGGACATCAGATCCGCTGCGGCCGCAGCCGCTCCGTCGTAGGGTAGAAGCGTCGCAACAGGACCGAAGACCTCTCTGTCGTGAACCGCAGTGGCACCCCTCGAGTCCGGGGCTTCGAGCAGAGTTGGCTCGAGAAAGAAGCCCTTCCCGGCCGGACTTCCGACCCCATCCACACGCTTACCGCTCCCGAGTATCAGCCGTGCATCCTGCTGTAGCTCGACGATACCCGCCACGGCGTCCTCGAGCTGCTGTGAAGACGCCAGCGGACCCATGTCGACTGCAACTTCGGCAGGATTTCCCGTCACGATGGATCCGAGCCTTCCTTCGAGAGCATCCCGAACATCCGTGAGTAGAGATCCGGGAATCAACAGACGCCTCACGGCCGTGCATTTCTGACCCGCCTTCTGGGTCATTTCGCGCACTACGTCATCGAGAAACAGTTCGAACACCGGGCTGCCGGTCTTGACGTCGGGCGCCAGAACAGCGGCATTGAGGCTGTCCGCCTCGACGTTGAAGCGGCTGTTCGCGGTGATCAGTCTCTCGCCCCGGCGCAGCCTGGCAGCCGTCGCAGCCGATCCAGTGAAGGCAACCACGTCCTGCGGTCCCAACCGGTCGAGCAGATCTCCCGTCGAGCCGCAAATGAGCTGCAGAGCACCGTCGGGCAGCACACCGGCCTCGAGGACGATCTCTACACATCGCTGGGCCACCAGGGCGGTCGATGTCGCCGGCTTCGTCACCACAGGCATGCCTGCCAGCAGAGCGGCGGCAGCCTTTTCCGCAAAGCCCCAGACCGGGAAGTTGAAAGCGTTGATATGAACGGCGACCCCACGCCTCGAAACCCATATGTGCCGCCCCCCGAACTCTCCACTGCGACTCAACGGCACCGCTGCGCCATCGGTCATCAGGGCACCACCTTCGAAACCACGGGCCAGGCTTGCATAGTAGGCCAGAGTGGCTCCACCACCATCGATATCGAAGGAGCCATCAGAAGGTGTCGTACCGTTGTTCAGCCTCGACAGATCCAAGAGCTCGTCGCGCTTCTCTCGCAGAACCTTGGACATCGACTTGAGCATCGCACCGCGCTCTACGAGGCTCATCGCTCTGAGGGCGGGGCCTCCGCGCCGCTTCGCGTACTGCAGGACCGCGCCGAAATCGACTCCACGACTCGAAGCTTGGGCCAGCACTTCTTCGGTCGAAGGGTTGATCAGTGTCACGAAGTCGGATGTCGGTTCATGCCATCGTCCATCAACGTAGCTCTCGAGAGTCTTCATGATCGTCTCCTTGCACCTCGAGCCTGCAGCCCACCTCGGTTGGGCGCAATGCACCACTCCGAGAGCAAGCTGCTACTCCTCTCGCTCCAGCTCGTTGCGAATGAAATTCTCCAGAATCTGGAGCTGTTCTTTGCTGGTCCGCACGAATTCGATGCCGACTCGGTAGCGCAACTCCTCTTCCACCAGATCCACTTCCGCCGCGTAGACCACCCGCCCCATGCATTCGAACGAATGATCGTTGAGCTGCAGCTCCAGCTCCACAATGGACTCTGGCTTCGGAGGAAGCTCGGTGATGATCAACATGCCAGAGGCACTGAGCTGCTTCACCAGGAACTTGGATTCGGTCTCGAGATCGATCTCGTCTTCCTTCTCCACCTTGAGCCGACCGAAGATCCTCTGTTTGAGATCGAGTATGACGTTCTTCTCCATGAATAGATGGAGCTTCTCTGCGGTGCCTGTCAAGATGTCATCGAACTCGATCCCAGCGGAATACACCGGCACTACATCCCCGGTGTCGAGCTTCTCGGTCCCGGCCAGTCGGCACCATTTCACCTCGCCTTCCAACTGGACCGCGTCGACGCCGTCCCCGAGTCGAAAGTTGTACTTTCTGCCGACCTGTAGCTGAGTGCCGGTGCGGACTGCAAATCCGCCCAAGCTCAGGTTGTCGACGCTGGCCCTTACCGAGTAGGAGAAGCTCCCTTCCACTTCGTCGGTCGGGAACCTTGGATAACGCCTTTTCTCTACTTTTTCGCTCATTGTGATGGACTCCAGACCCTATACTCTCCGACAGCGACCCATACGGCAAGAGACGTGTTCCATTGCGGCACAGCCTCGAACTCTGTGTGAGACACGCCACATCGAAACACCCCCCCTGTGGCCTTACAATAGCTGTAGATACAAAGGCGGAGGGCAAAGGAGCCGGCCTCGAGGGTTACCGGCTTCGAGAGCCTACGAGGCAAACATGAGCATCACCGGCAATCTTCGGACTCTCGAGCTATCGGAACTACTACAGTGGCTCGCCCAGGGCACCAAGACGGGCGTTCTGATCATCGAGTCTGAAGACACCGTGAAGCGAATCTACTTCGACCACGGTACCATCGTCTCTTCCGAATCCAGCGAGTGCCGAGAGCATCTCGGGCACTTGCTGATCGAAGTGGG
>JARFQS010000348.1 GCA_029287645.1 Thermoanaerobaculia bacterium
TTTCTCCTGTACCGGGAAGACATCCAGGTACCTCTGTTCCTGAAGCTCCCGGGCCAGCAGCTGGGCGGCACGAGGCAGGCTGCCGATGCGCAGCTGGTAGACCTCTATCCGACCATCGCAGAACTGGTCGGTCTGCGGATCGACGACAGCCTGCCGGGATGTTCCCTGTTGAGACTCCCCGAGTGTGCGGGACCGGACCGCGCCATCTACTCCGAGAGCTTCTACGCCCGCCTGCACCTCGGTTGGAGCGATCAGGCCTCGCTGCTTCAGGGCGACTACCACTCCATCGACGGCCCCGCTCCGGAGCTCTACGACCTCGGCAAGGATCCTCGAGAGACGACGAATAACCAGCGGGATGAGAGGCGCGTCTACGGTGAGATGCGGGGCAAGCTCGAGGGCTTCAATCGGCAGCTCGAACCCCCGATGGAAGTAGACGAGGAGACTCGGGATCGTCTGGCGGCGCTGGGCTACCTGGGTTCGAGCCAATCGGACCTGGAGGGACCCCTTCCGGATCCGAAGGGACAGCTCCACACCCTGGAGGACCTGAACCAGGCGCGGGCGTACCTCGAGGGGGGTGAGTACGAGGCGGCGGCCGAAGCCGCTCGCCGGGCTGTCACCGCGAATCCCAGGATGGTAGATGCGTGGGACGTGCTGGGGAACGCCCTGGAGCAGCAGGCGAAGCTGGAAGAGGCCGTGCAGGCGTACAAGAAGGCGATGGAGATCTCGGGACCCAGATCGGAGATCATCCTGGCGATCTCGAGGGTCCAGTTGGAGCTCGGGCATGTCGAGGAAGCTCTGGCCGGCATCGAGATGGCGCGGCAGGCCGGAGTCATCAACCCCAACTCGCTCCGACGAACGGCTCTTCTTCTCGCGGAGTGGGACCGCCTCGATGAGGCCCTGGATCTCGTCGAAGAAGCGGCCGAGGATGGCACGGCCGAATCGCTGGCAGCGCTGGGGCGCGTGCTGTCCGAACAGGGCAGACAGGAGGACGCAATCCGGGAGCTTGACCGGGCGCTGTCCGTGGATCCGGCGAACGCTCGCGCCAACGAATACCTCGGTCTGGTCTACCTCCGTCTGGGAGACAGTGATCAGGCCCTTCAGTACTCGGCAATGGCGGTCGAGTTGGATCCGACACTGGCAGATGCATGGAACAACCTCGGCGCGGCCCTCTACTTCCTGGAGCGACCCGAAGAGGCTCTCGGGGCCTGGGAGGAGGCGGTCGCGCAGGATCCCTCGCAATACGAGACGCTGTTCAATATCGGGATCAAGGCGCCCGAGCTGGGGCGATTGGAGCAAGCTCGGTTCGCGCTGCGCCGTTTCATAGAAACGGCACCGCAACGGCGGTATGCTGCCGACATCGAGGAGGCGCGGCGGATTCTGCGTCAGCTCGGAGGGTGAGAGGAGACGTTTTGAGGACCTGTCGACACCGAGTCGAGATCGTCAGTTGGGGCCTGGCAGCCGTCGCTTGTCTCTCGGCAACCGCCCCCAGCCTGGCGCAGGACCTGCCCGCGATCGTGGTCGAGAAGGGGAGCGTCGCCCGCCAGGAGGTCGTCGCTCTGGGACGAGACCTCGTCGTGGCGGGGGAGGCTATGAGCGATGTGGTCTCCATCAGCGGCTCGACACGGGTAGAGGGCCCTGTCGGTGGCGATGTAATCGTGCTGGGTGGCGACGCCCTGCTGAGCGAGACAGCTCGCATCGATGGGGATGTCTTCGTACTGGGCGGGCGTGTAGAGGCCGAGCCCGGAGCGCAGATCGAGGGGCGCTCGGTGTCGTATCCAACAGTCAGCTCGGCCTGGCTGACCCTGATGGAAGGGCCGTCGCTCGGCTTGTCGGCCGGATCTCCCCTGGTCCTGGGAGCCAAGCTGGCCCTGATGGCCGCCTGGCTCGCCCTGACGTTGCTTTTGTTTGCCACGAGTGGTCGCCAGCTCCTCGAGACTTCTGAGTCGGTCCAGGCGAATCCGGGGCGCAACTTCGTAACTGGGGTGGCGGGCGTTCTCGCGATGCTGCTGACCGCTCTGTTCTTCAGCGCCTTCGCTGCGGCGATCGTCGGCATACCCCTGTTGATTCTCGTCGTGCTCCTGGCCCTGATGTTGAAGCTCTGGGGCATGGTGAGCGTCTTTCACGCCACCGGGTACTGGCTGGTCGCACGAGTGTTCAGGAAGCGGGCCCTGCCGTTGAACTACGCGCTGTTCGGTCTTCTCGTGCTGGGCGCGATCAAGCTCGTGCCATGGGTCGGAACCTGGACGTGGACCGTGGCGACCTTCATCGGAGTGGGATCCACGTTGACGACCAAGTTCGGCCGACGAGAGCCCTGGTTCGACCTCGAAGTGCCCGATGGAAGGGGCTTTCCGGCACGGTCCTGAGTCGTCCATCGCCCTGTTCCCTGCCCTCTGCTTGACCCTTCCTGGGCGATCCCATACGCTCCTCCTGTCTCCCCGGACCTCGGGGCCGCGCCTGCCCTGGCAGGGTGGCGAGATGGGAGCGACCGCGGCGAGGGCCCCCGAGCAGAGTTCGGGGAGGATCACGAAACACAAGGAGGAATCCGTGGGACAGGTTGAAAAGCTTGGCGTTGTAGGCGCAGGTACGATGGGGCACGGAATCGCCCAGGTAGCGGCCCAGGCCGGCTTCGATGTCACGCTGGTCGATGCGGTGAGTGAGGCACTGGTTGCCGGTGTCGGCCGAATCGAGAAATCGCTCGGCAAACTGGTCGCCAAGGAGAAGCTCACCGAAGAAGACCAGCAGGCTGCGATGGCGAGGATCTCGACGAGTACCGACCTGACGGAGTTGGCCGACGCGGCCCTGGTCGTCGAAGCGGTTGTCGAGAAGCTCGAGGTCAAATGCGAGATTCTGTCGGAGCTGGATGGAATCTGTCCGGCCGAGACGATCCTGGCTTCGAACACCAGTTCGATCTCTATCACTCGCTTGGCAGCGTCGACGTCTCGACCCGGTAAGGTCATCGGAATGCACTTCATGAATCCGGTGCCCCTGATGAAGCTGGTCGAGATCATTCGTGGCCTGGCCACGGAGGATGAGGCGTTCTCGCGCGTCGAGGAGCTCACGCGACAGCTGGGAAAGACGCCGGTCGAGGTCCACGATGCCCCCGGCTTCGTTTCGAATCGGGTGCTGATGCCGATGATCAACGAGGCGGTCTTCTGCCTGTACGAAGGAGTGGGCACGGCTCCGGCCATCGACGAAGTGATGAAACTGGGTATGAAC
>JARFQS010000357.1 GCA_029287645.1 Thermoanaerobaculia bacterium
CCTCTATCTCGGGATCTTCCTGACGATTCCTTCCCCTCGCCTGACAGCGCGTTGGAGAAGCTTCATCTTCAAGAACTGGTCGCGAGGTCTCCTTCTGATCACAGGGGTGCGGCGTCACGCTGTCGGCCAGCCACCAGAAGCACCCTTCCTGCTGGTTTCGAATCACTTGAGCTATGTAGATATCGCAGTCCTCGGCAGCATCGTGGGGGGCGTCTTCGTCGCCAAAGCCGAGATCTCGGACTGGCCGGCCGTCGGCTTTCTCTGTCGCTCCGTCGAGACCATCTTCATCGATCGCGAGATGCGGCGCGACATTCCCAGGGTCATCGAAGAGATCGAGCGCCAACTCGGTCACGGACAAGGAGTCATACTCTTCGCCGAGGGAACAAGCTCGTCGGGCGCCTCGGTTCTCCCTTTCCTTCCCTCCCTGCTCGAGCCGGCAGCTCGATCCGACCTGCCTGTCTCTCATGCAACACTGACCTACTGGACTCCCGAGGGAGAGCCCCCTGCTCACCTCTCGGTCTGTTGGTGGGGAGGAGCCCCCTTCGGCCCTCACGCCCTCGAGTTCTTCAAGCTGCGGCGCATCGACGCCAAGGTGGTCTTCGGGGACCGGAGATTCCACAGCGGCGACCGAAAGGTTCTGGCCAAGGAGCTCCGGGGGGCGATTGTCGAGAGCTTCGAACCCGTCGTCGAGCAAGAAGATCTTTGACCCAGACAGGGGGCCCGATCACCGGGAGTGAGAACCGTCATTCGGGTTCTAAGCGGCCAGGCAGTAAGATCGACCCACTCGAACAGCAGACACACTCATTTCGACACCAGGATCCCGTCATGCGCCCTACCCGACGATTGATCACCTTTCGAGTCCTGCCCGGCCTCGCCGTGATCGGCCTCCTACTGAGCCTTGCGGCTCCGACTTTCGCCCAGCGACCTACGACCGTGAAGCTGGCGACCCTCGTCCCCGAACGTTCGGTCTGGGGGGTCCTGCTCCGGAATCTGACCGAAGAATGGAAGACGACCACGGATGGCCGCGTCCAGGCGAGGATCTATCCTGGAGGGGTCGCCGGTGATGATCCCGACATCGTGCGCAAGATGCGGATCGGCCAACTCCAGGCGGCGACCATTACGGTCACGGGGCTCGCCGAGATCGACGAGGCCTTCAACGTCTTTTCCATTCCCCTGTTCTACGAGTCCTACGATGAGTACTTCTATGTTCTCGACAGCTTGGAGCCGGTCCTGCGCGAGCGGCTCGAGGCCAAGGGTTTCATCTTCCTTCATTGGGGACACGGTGGCTGGGTCCATCTCTTTGCCACCCAACCGGTGAAGACCGTCGAGGACCTCAAAAGCCTGAAGCTCTTCGTCTGGGCGGGAAGCGACCGGCTGGTGTCCTGGTGGAAGGACAACGGTTATCGGCCCGTACCCCTGGCTCTCACCGATGCGCTGCCCGCCATGCAGACCGGGATGATCGAGGCGGTTCCCTCCACGCCCTTGGCTGCGCTCTCACTCCAGTGGTATCGCCAGACTCCCTACATGTTGGACCTGGGCGTCGCCCCGTTGATCGGAGCCACCGTCATCACCAAGCGTGGTTGGAGCAAGATCTCGCCGCAAGATCAGCAGAAGATTCTCACCGCCTCGCAGCGAGCTGCCGAGAGCTTCGAGGTCGAGATCCCAGCCCAGGATGCCTCTGCGATCGCTGAGATGAAGAAGCGTGGCCTGACCGTAGACGTCATCACCGACCCGGCAATTCAGAAGGGCTGGACCGAGGAGGCCGAGTCCTTCGCGGCCCACTTCTCCGAGGCTTTCATGCCTCAGGAGATCTACGTCATGGCCCGCAAGGCCCGCGACGAATTCAGAGCCCGCAACACCGCACCAGAGCCTGACAACTAGGAAGAGGCCCGTCCGGGTGGCTCGCCTGGGGGACGGCGTCGGCAATGTAGGGGAGCCCCTTGCGGGCTCCCATGGGAGGGGTCAAGCCCCTCCCCTACATTACGGGCGGGCCGCCACCTTGTCACGTCATCGCGCCGGATCCCTGGTGCTCTGCGATGGTCCTTGCGCCGCGCTCGACGTGGCACCCCCTGACGAACCACCCGAACGAACCTCTGGCACCACTGATGGCAGTGAGGCAGTGGGGCAATAGGGCGCAGGGGCTTAGGGGTAACAGCTAAGCAGGGGACCTAAAGAGATGCCAAGGGTTCGGCGTGGGGACCTCCAGGAGGTTCTTGCAGCGGAAGGGAGAACAAGCCCCCTGGGGGCCCCACGTCGGACCCTCCAATCGATAACGGCCGGCAGGGGCGCCGGCCGCTTCAATGCCCAGGACTCAGGTCCCAAGTCCTAGGACAGTTGTCTGGGCCACCCGAGCGGACCTCATATGACACGGAGGTGAGAAACTGAGGGCGCTGTAACTTTCCAGGGACTTCTTGCGTCTGTCCAAGAGGAGTGCGAATTCGCGGTGACGGGTTTCGAGGCGGCGGTGGCGAGACACCAGAGGAGGGTCTTTTCCTTTGCCCACTACTACCTGGGAAACCCGTCCGAAGCAGAGGATGTCGTGCAGGAAGTTCTTCTTCGGCTCTGGCAGAACTGGCAAAAGCTCGATGCCGAGAGGCTGGAGCCCTGGCTCTTGAGAGTGACACGCAATGCCTGCTACGACCTGTTGCGCAAGAGGCGCTCCACATCTCGCTACATGGCGCCGGATACCGAGAATGAAGTCACCGACAGGGCCCCGAGCGATCGACCGGGTCCAGAGGCGAAGGCGGAGGCCAGTGATTTCCGCAAGCACCTGCTTGCGGCTCTTCGCAAACTCGACGAGCCCATGCGCAGCGTCCTCATCTTGCGGGAGATCCAGGGCCTCAAGTACCAGGAGATCGCCGACATCCTCGAGATCCCGCTCAACACGGTGCGGGTCTATCTTCATCGGGGACGTCGGCGGCTCCGCAAGCAACTAGGGAGGGTTTACGACCATGTCCCGGCCTGACGACCCGAAATCGTGCCGCGAGCTCGAGCTGCGCATCGAGGCACTTGTCGATGGAGAGGTGGCTGCAGCAGAGCGGCGCGACCTTCAAGAACACCTCGAATCCTGCCCCGATTGCGCGAAGCAAGTTCGCCTGGCTCTCGGCATCCATCGAGAGCTGCAGGCCTTGCCGGAACTAGACGCCCCTGCCCGCGTGCTGGAAACCGTGCTCCAGCAGACGAGGCCAACGGACTCGCGCCGTTGGTCCTGGAGCCGCCTCTGGCAGGTTCCACGGCCAGCCTGGGTGGCTCTCGGCGCCGCCACCGCGGCCGCCTTGTTGTCGATTCTGATTCTCGTTCCAGACCCGGTTCCCACTGTGCCGGAACGGTCGGCCGAAATTGAACAGGCTACCGAGGAGGCTCGTCTCGCTCTCGCCTATCTCGACAAGCTCACCCATCGCACCGCCAGGGATCTTCGGGAAGACGTCGTCCAGAAGCGAGTGGTCGAACCAGCGGCTCGAGGCCTGGCACGTTCCCTGAAGGCGCACGAGGCCGAACCTCCAGCCGGCGGTCCCGTATCGCACTCCCGGCTTTCCCTCGACACGACAAGGAGCTCGTGATGACACGTATCAAATGCTCGACTCTCCTGCTGCTGACTACCCTGGTGGCCACCACGCTCCACGCCCAGGTCATCGAGGAGCACCCGGGCTACTTCCCGCTCGAGGAGCTGCAGTTTCTCTCACCGGAAGCCCTGAGCGTCGAGATCAACCTGCGCGGTGCCATGCTGAGGCTCATCGCCAAAGTGACAGGAGACGACGACCCGGAGTTCGCTGGAATCATGAACGATCTCGAAGCGATCCGAGTCCAGATCGCGCCCGTGGATCGGCTGCAGGCCGAGGATATTCGGAAGGGGCTGGACACCGGGGTAGCGATGCTCGAGAACCGGGGCTGGTACCGGATGGTTCTGACCCGGGACGAGGGCGAGGAGGTCCACATCTACGGGCGCGAGCGCGATGGAGACTTGCAGGGCCTGACGGTGCTGGCGATGGAGGACGACGAGGTCATCGTGCTCAATCTCGTGGGGAGCATCGATCCCGACCAACTGGGCAACCTCATGACCGGGCTCGACCTTCCGGAGGTCACCGTCGAATGAGCTTTCTTTCGATCGACTCTCCGAACGTCCGAGGATGCCTACAAGCGCGTCGCTTGTTCTTCTCGGCGGTCTCCGTGGCCGCCCTGTTCACCGTCGGGTGCAAGCAGAGCCCGACTGCAGATCAAATCCGCCTGGAGATCGAGCACCAGCTCCCCGGTGCCAAGTTCGAGCGTGAGAGCCATGTCCACCTCGGTCGGATTTCCATGGGCGCAGTCAAGCAGTTGATGCGATTCACCCTGCCCAAGGACAGCTCTGAGAGAAAGATCATCACCAGCCTCAAGCGCGTCGATGTCGCGACCTACCGCGTTGTCTCGCTCCCCGAGGGTCCCTTGGTATCGGAGGTCTCGGTGCTGGAGCGACGCCTGTACCAGGAAGGCTGGACCGCCGCCGTCAAAGAGAGGGAACTCGACGAGCGGACCTGGGTCATCTATCGAGAGGACGAAAAGGGCTCCGTCCGCAGCATGTGCGTCGTCTCGCTCGACTCCTACGAGCTGGAAGTGGTCTCGATCGACGGCCGCCTCGACGAGATGCTCGCCGAAGCCATCGCCGACGACCCTGGCGGCTTCGTTCAGAGCCTCGGTTCCTAGCTCGCAACTCGCCAGCATCGAAGAGAGTGATCCCTCCCCTGCACAGCAGGGGGTGAGACGGCCTTTGCCTGCTATTCTCGGCTCGACACCGGGAGTGCTGCCAGGTGAGCTGCCACGATCACGACATCCCCCTTCATTCCGATGGGTCGCAAGGCCGATGACGTCGACGCTCGCTTCCCCCGCCCTCGCGCAACTCCTCCGAGAGGAGCGAGAGCTTATTCTCAACCGAACCGTGGAGGATCTGCGGAGCCAGGCCGGAAGCCACTATCAGGAACGCTCCGAGGAGGAGCTGCGGTCCTGGGTCTCGGTCAGCCTCGCCGAACTGGTCAGGAGTCTGGAACAGGGCTCCGTCCAGCCTTTGAGGGAACGCGCCGAGACGATCAGTCGAGAGCGCGGCGCGATGGGCTTCGCGATCCACGAAGTCGTGGAGGCGATTCTCTCCCTCAAAGAGGCGGCTCTGCCAACGATTCTCGAGCACTTCAAAGACGAACCCGATACCGCCAGGGTCTCGATCCAGCAGATCGACCGAATCCTGCGCTCCGCCGCAGGACGATTCGCCGACCTTTTCGCAGAGGGAATGCGACATTCGGTACGGCACGAGAAGGACCGCCTCGCCCTTCTGCTGGACGTGGCGGAAACCAGCGGCGGTTCCCTGGATCTCGACGTCATCCTGCCTTCGATCGCCCAGGGAATCGCGCGCGCGCTGCGTCTGTCGCACTGCGCGATCTTTCTTTGGAACCGGAGAGAGAAGATCTTCGAGCCCCGGGGTCCGATCGACAGCCCCGCAGCGCCCGATTTGACTCGCCTCCTGAGCAAACCGCTGCGGGAAGAGGAAGACCCCCTGGTCTCGAAAGCGCTGACGTCGGGAACGCTCGCGACGTTTTGTGGTGACGAGGCCCCTTCTGCATTCTCAGAGAGACCCGAGATCGAGGGAATGAAGACCGTGATCTCGATTCCCATCGCGCTGGCGGGAGAGGTGCTGGCGCTCGCCGTCGGTATCTCATTCGAGCGGGAGTGCGCATTCGACCCCGATGAGCTGCGTCTCGTCGCGGGTATATCGCAAGCGGTGGCCCCCGCCGTCGACAATGCGCTCAAATTCGAGGGTGCTCAGCAGCGCCTACTCGAGGCGGATCGGCTACAGAGCTCGACGGCGGCCCTCCTCGAGATGCAGAGCGTCGACGACGTATTGGCAATTACCGCGCGCGAGGCCCAGCGCATCGTCAGAGCCGATGGTGCAGTCGCCGTCCTCCACGACGGATCGGAGAACCCTCGGCGAGTCACTTCGGGAAATGCGAAGTCGCTCACCTCGGAGGAGCTGGCGAAGAGACTTGCTGAGCCCAAAGCGTCGGAGATCTCGATGCCTCTGGAGGTCAAGGGGCAGAGTGTCGGCACGCTCCTGTTGACATGCGGCGTCGAAGACTGCGAAGAGGGAGATTTACGCATCCTGCGGCACTTCACGGAGAGTGCCGCCGCCGCCATCGTGCACGCTCGATTCCACGAGCAGCACGAGCGGATCGCCGTCCTGGAGGATCGCCAGAGGCTGGCGCACGAGCTCCACGATTCGGTGACCCAGTCGCTCTATGGAGTGACGATGTACAGCGAGGCTGCGGCTCGACTTCTCGATGCCGACCAGGCCGAAAGGGCGAAGGGCCTGATGCACGACCTTCAGAAAGCCGCACTCGAGGCGCTGCGAGAGATGCGCTTGCTTGTTTTCGAGTTGCGACCGCCAGTGCTGCAGAAGAAGGGTCTCGCGGGGGCGCTGCAAGCCCGTCTGGCAGCCGTCGAGGGTCGAGCCGGCGTCAAGGCCGAGCTTCTGACTGCAGGTCCGATCTCTCTGCCCGGCAATATAGAGAAGGCTCTGTACGGTATTGCCAAGGAGTCCCTCAACAACATCCTGAAACATGCGGAGGCCACCCGAATCTCGGTGGAGCTTCGCCAATCCGACTCCTCGGCTTCTCTGGAGATCGCTGACAATGGGCTCGGATTCGATACCGCTGTCGCCAGACAGCGCGGCGGCCTGGGCCTGCTCGGTCTCGAGGAGCGGGCTGCAGCCATCGGAGGGCTGTTGTTCATCGACAGCCACCCAGGAAGCGGTACCCTTATCCGCGTCGAGGTGCCATTGAAAAACCAACCGCCCGAGACGGGTAGTCCACCGGGAGCAGCCTCATGAGCAAGAAATCGATCACCGTACTCGTCGTGGACGATCATGAGATCGTTCGCCGCGGCATCATCACCCTGTTGGAGACCGAGCCCGACATCAAGGTCCTGGGTCAGGCCGAGAACGGCCGCGAAGGATTGGTGTTGGCGGAGAAGCTCCAGCCCGATGTCATCCTCATGGACCTGGTCATGCCCGAGATGGATGGCGTCGAGGCGATCCGGGAGATCCGCGAACGCGGGCTTTCCTCTCACGTCCTCGTGCTCACCAGCTTCGGCAGCGACGACAAGCTCTTTCCGGCGGTTCGGGCCGGGGCTCTCGGGTACCTGTTGAAGGACACCAGTCCGGATGACCTGGTACAGGCGATTCACAAGGCGGCAGAAGGGCAATCGGCTCTGACGCCGGCTGTGGCAAGACGACTCCTTCAAGAATTCTCCACCGATCTGGAGCCAACACCTCCTGAGGAGCCTCTGAGCGAGCGTGAGCTCGAGGTTCTAAAGCTCGTGGCCCGTGGCCTCACCAACGAACAGATCGGCGAGAACCTGTTCATCAGCGAAGCGACGGTGCGTACGCACGTCAGTCACATTCTCGCCAAGCTCAGCCTCGGCAATCGTACTCAGGCAGCCCTCTACGCATTACGGGTCGGCCTCGTGACGCTAGAAGAGATCGGTCGCGCCGAGTCCTGAGTCGGGGGTGGTTCACGCCCTCGGGGACTACAACATTTAGCTGAGTCCTGTCCGCCCTTTCGCCCGTTGCGGGAAGGGTCGGCTGCCCAGATACTGAAGGCCGATGGCTAGCGCTGTTGGCCCGCTCGAGGGCGCCTCTGCCCGCAACTTCCAACATGGCACCCCCGAAGGGCGCGATGAGCGGGTGGACACCTATCGACCCTCCCTCCAGTGCCCGAGCGAATGTACGGGATGCGATCCCCGAGCCAGCGATTCCGAAACCGGGATCCACTCTGTGCCACCGCTGCAGGGCGGTAGTCTGGTCGTCGCCTCCTTCTGCTATTTCCTGCTTCCCCTGGCCGCCGCCCTGCTCGGTGCAGTCCTCGCCGGCGAGGGCGCCTTGCGCCAACTGGTCGGCGCCGGAGGAGGCCTACTGGTCGCTGCTGTCCTCGCCGCATGGATCGCCGGGAGCTTGAAGCGGCACTGGCCGGAGACTCCATGAGCCTAGCTCAACCTGCCGGAGTCACCACGACTCGCCGCAGCTTCGCTGGCGGTATTCATCCACCCTCGTCGAAGCAGCTGGCTCGGGACCAGCCCATCGAGGTCGTCCCCACGCCCAAGCTGGTTCGAGTCCCACTTTTGCAGCATGTCGGAGCGCTCTGCGAACCGGTCGTTAAATCCAGAGACGAAGTCCTCGTCGGGGATTTGGTCGGCAAGTCCGAGGCGCCGGTCTCCGCATTTGTGCACGCCAGCATCTCCGGGAAGGTGGCCAAGGAGTCCGCGGCCACGCTGCCCAACGGCCGCCGCGTTCCCACGGTCCCGATCAAGGCCGGCGACGAGCAATTGGAGGGGCAGGAGCTCTTCGACGACATCTACGGCGGTGAGTGGCCGACCCTCAGACTCGACCTGCCGACGGCCGATCTGATCCTCCAATCGGTGCGGGACGCGGGTCTCGTCGGGATGGGAGGCGCAGCGTTTCCCACCCACATCAAGCTGGCCCTCAACCCGGACAGGCCCATCGACACCCTGGTCGTCAACGGTTGCGAATGCGAGCCCTACCTGACGGCCGACTACCGTCTCATGCTGGAGGCGCCGCGACCCATCATCACGGGTGCCTTGCTGGCGGCCTCGGCCGTCGATGCCCGCCGCATCGTCATCGGCGTCGAGGACGACAAGAGGCAAGCTGCCGAAGCGCTATCGACGGCTGCAGAGGCCACGGGCATCGAGGTCAGGGTCGTCAAGACGAAGTACCCCCAAGGGTCCGAGCGACAGCTGGTGCCCATGCTGACCGGTAACAATGTTCCCGCCAACGGACTACCCCTCGATGTCGGTGTGGTCGTGGTCAACGTGGCCACCGCTGCAGCGATCGCGCGGGCAGTGCTCCGCGGTAAGCCCATGACGCACCGCATCGTCACGGTTACGGGTCGAGGGGTGGAGACGCCCAAGAACCTCCTGGCCCCGATCGGAATCTCTTACGGCGAGCTGATCGAGGCAGCAGGGGGATTGTCCTCCGATGCTGCCCGCATCCTCGCCGGCGGGCCGATGATGGGCTTCACCCTGGGCGATCTCGACACCCCCGTCACCAAGGGAACCAGCGGAATTACGGCGCTGACCCGCGATGATCTGCAACAGATCGAGGAGACCTCCTGCATTCGCTGCGGCCTCTGCGCCGATGCCTGTCCCCTGAATCTCGTGCCGACGAGGATCGCCCTGGCGGCCCGCAAGGGAGCCTGGAGCCTCGCCGAGCGCTACCACATCCATGCCTGCATGGAATGTGGCTGCTGTGCCTACCAATGTCCGGCACAGATCCCACTGGTGCAGCTGATTCGCATGGGTAAGGCCCACCTGGCCGGGGCCTGAGTCACGAGATCAGATGTCATGGCAGCAGCCCCCAACAAGCCCCCGACAGTCGCGCAGAAGGACGCGCCCATGGAGCGAGGCCTGCAGGTAGCGCCCGGACCTCACCTCTCGAGTACCGGGCTCACGACGCGGCGCCTGATGCTCGACGTCGTACTTGCACTCGTGCCCGTCTTCGCCATGGCGTTCTATCTGTTCCGGTGGTTCGCCGTGCTGCAGGTCGGAATCTGTGTCGTGAGCTGCATGGTGGTGGATGCGATCACCAGCCTCTGGAGAGGCTCGAGGCCTTCGCTGCACGATGCTTCGGCCATCGTTACCGGTGTCATTCTCGGTCTCTCGCTACCTTGGAGCGCTCCCTGGTACGTAGGAGTTGTCGCCTCGGTGGTGGCCATCGGCTTCGGCAAAGCGGTCTTCGGCGGGTTGGGTCAGAACATCTTCAATCCAGCCATGGTGGGACGGGCCTTCGTGATGATCAGCTTCGCCTCCTCGCTGGGCGCCACTGCCTACGTGCGGCCCGAAGCCTCGCTGGAGATCCTCACCCAGGCCACGCCCCTGACGGCGGCCAAGGAGCTCTCCGGCTCCATACCCGAGCTCTGGGCACTCTTCGTCGGCAACTCCAACGGCTCGCTCGGCGAGACCAGTGTTTTGGCGTGCCTGGTAGGGGGGCTCTATCTCTGTCTTCGGCGATCGGCGGTGTGGCAGATCCCGGTGAGCCTTCTCGTCTCCGCCGCCGTAGTGGCGGGGATCGCCAACCTTCTGATGCCAGAGACACCCTTGACGGTGCTTGGGCACCTGACGAGTGGTGCCCTCGTCTTCTCGGCCTTCTTCATCGCCACCGACCCCGTCTCCAGTCCTCTCAACACCCGCGGTCAGGTCATCTTCGGGGCTGGCATCGGGGCGCTAGTGGTGGTGATTCGCCTCTTCTCCAACTATCCGGAAGGAGTGGTTTTCGCCGTCTTGTTGATGAACGCCGTTGTTCCCCTGATCAACCGCGTGACGATCCCTGAACCCCTCGGCGGACTGCCCGCCGACGCCTGAGTCGAAAGGCTTGCATAGGGACGACCGAGCCGTGGGCCGACTAAGCAACAGCTTCCTGGGGCAGGCATGGCTCATTCTGGTGCTGGCCGGAGTCTTCGGGGCCCTGCTGGCCGCCGTCCACCTCAGCCTGTCGTCACGGATCGAGGAGAACATCCGAGCCGAGATCATGAGCGAGATCCCCGGGCTCTTGATGGGTGGAGAAGCCCTCGCGGGCGCCGCCATCATGATCGAGGGTGAAAAGGTGACCGTCGAGCCGGCCACGGGCGAACCGCTCACCTTGACCGTTGTCGAGGAGCCCTCGGAAGCACCCGCGCTCTACCGGGTCTCCGAAGGACAGTCCGGGGATCTGTTGGGTTGGGTCGCGCGAGGCCAGGATCACGGCTATGCCGATGTGATCGACCTTCTGGTGGGCCTGACCGCAGACACTGATCAGATCACCGGCATCTACGTTCTCAATCAGAAGGAGACCCCGGCACTCGGCGACGGCATCGTACGGAGCGACTTTCGGAGCCTCTTTGTCGGCATTCCCACCGATAGCCCCCTCACGGTGGGTCGTGATGCAGCCGAAGCTGCAAAGAGCCCTTATGCGATTCAGGCTCTCACCGGCGCCACGGTGAGCTCGAGAAGCGTCTGCCAGATCGTCAACGACACCGTGGTGGTGGTCAAGAGCGAGATTGGCGGCAATGCGGAGGATCACGATGAGAGTCCGTGAGCCCGCACCGTTGGAGCGATTCCTCAACGGCATCCTGCCGGAGAATCCGGTCTACCGCCAACTGTTGGGCCTGTGTCCCACCCTGGCCGTCACCGCCGCCATGAAGCCAGCCATGACCATGGTGGCGGCCACCGCCTTCGTGCTCATCTGCGCCAACCTGATCACCAGCCTGATTCGTCACCTGCTCAAACCCCATCTGCGGATCCTGGTCTTCACCCTGACCATCGCCACCTTCGTCACCATCGCGGATCGAACGCTCGCCGCCTTTGCCTACCCGATGAGCAAGCTGCTGGGGCCCTACGTTCCGCTGATCATCGTCAACTG
>JARFQS010000370.1 GCA_029287645.1 Thermoanaerobaculia bacterium
TGTCGAGGTAGGGCGTGTCGATCTGGAAGATGTCACCGGTAAAGACCACCTTGGTGCCTTCACCCGCGCGGGCGATCACCGTCTTGACCTCGTGCGGCGTGAGGTTCTGCGCCTCGTCGACGATGAAGATGATGTGGGACAGGCTGCGGCCGCGTATGTAGGCCAGCGGCAGCACATGCAGCTTGTCGTTGTCGATCATCTCCTGGATCTTGCGATGCTCCTTCTGCGACGAGCTGAACAGGTTCTTGATGAGTCCGAGGTTGTCCCATAAAGGCTGCATGTAGGGGCCGATCTTGGACTGGATATCACCGGGTAGGAAGCCGATGTCGCGATTCCCCAGGGGCACGATCGGGCGGGTCAGGTAGATCTGTCGGAAGTTCCGCCTCTGCTCGAGGGCCCCCGCCAGAGCTAGGAGGGTCTTGCCGGTTCCCGCCGGGCCGGTCAGGGATACCAGCGAGATCTGGGGATTGAGAATGGCGTGCAGCGCGAAGATCTGCTCGGCGTTGCGGGGCGAGACTCCGTAGGCGGAGCTCTTCGTCACGGCTTCGACTCTCGTCTGCTGGGGATTGAAATACGCCAGAGCCGACTGTGTGCCGCCCTTCAGAATGAAGTACTGATTGGCCGGAGGCACCTCGTCGAGCAGATCCTCCCAGGCGAGGAAACCCTCTTCGAAGAGTCGATCGATGAGCGGGTCGGCGATCTCGAGCTCGCGGGTGCCTTTGTAGAGGTGCTGGATGTCCCGGATGCGGACGCTCTCGTAGTCCTCCGCGACGAGTCCGAGACCCCGGGCCTTGACGCGCAGGTTGATGTCCTTGCTGACCAGGATCACACTGCGATCGATCTCCCGCTCGGCCAGCTGGAACGCCGCGTTGAGGATTCGGTGATCGTTCTTTCTCGGGCTGAAGACCTGGGTGACCTGCGGCTCGATCGGCTGATCGGTGACGATCCGGAAGCGACCCTTGGTCGGCCCGTTGATCGGCGTCCAGTCCCGAACGTCGATGGACTCCGAGAGCTGGTCCAGCTCCCGCATGAAGCCCCTGGCTTGCAGGTTGATGACGCCGTTACCCTTCTTGAATTGATCCAGCTCTTCGAGAACCGTGATGGGCACGGCCACATCGTGCTCGTCGAAGTTGTTGATGGCGTTGGCGTCGTAGAGGATTACGGAGGTGTCGAGTACGAAGATCTTGGTCATGTCACCTGGTGTCGGAGTCGGGCCGTGGTCGGCGCCTGGGCTGTTGGATGGAGACCATGGTGATCGCCAGGACAAGAGTAGCAGCACCCATCCATTGCCATGGGCGTAGAACCGAGCCGTTGATGAGATAGTCGAGCAGGATGGCGCTCAAGGGCAGACAGAGCTCACAGATCGCGGAGACGCTGGCTCGCACCCGGGTCAATCCGAAGTAGTACAGAAAGATCGCACCGCTGCCCGTGGTCAGGCCGATCGTGAGGATCAGCAGCCAGTTGAAGCGTGTGACTTCCCCGAAGGGCAGGCCCTGCCCCGAGAGGAGCAGGAGGATCAGAGTGAAGAGTGCGGTCAATCCGTAGCGACCGAAGGTGGCCTGCCGAAAGTCGAGCACCTTCAAGACCCTCTTGCCGAGCACGGTCGCTGCTCCGAAGGCGGCCGCCGCGATGGCCGCCCAGGCGGCGGCAACGGCTGTCGTCGAGCCACCGCTCATGTCCGGGAGCCGGGCACCGAAGGTCAGAAGATAAGCGCCCACCAGTGCGACAAACGACCAGCCCACGACTCGGGTCGTCAGAGGCTCCTTGAGCAGGATGGCTGCCAGAACGATGGCGAAGACGGGCTGCAGCTTCTGCAGCAGGACCACCACGCTGACCTGACTGAAGTTCACCATGAACAGGGCCTTGACGATGGCGAACGTTCCGAGAACGCCGCCGGCGAGTGCGACGAGGCCCAGAAAGATCCAATCGATGGTCGAGAGCTTCGCCAGAGCCTGGTAGCTTCTGAACAGGACGGGCTGCATCAGGAGAAACGGCACCGCGTGGAGGAGGAACACCACGAACGGCACGGGCAGATTGAACAGACGGGGGGTCAGAACGACGCCATCCAGACCCCATAGGACGGCGGCTGTACAGATTGCCAGGGCTCCTTTGTAGGCGGGTCGCATGAGGCGGCGCGATGCTAGCACTCTTCGCCCCGTCGAGGGCAAAAAGAAACCCCCACCGGAGCTGGGGGGAGGCCAGTGTGAAGTCTCCGGCGGGGCTGGTAATCACCAAGGAGGTATTACCATGAGTAGTCTTCCTTCGGGACAGGGCAATGAGGTGTAGAGGAAGTGACAGCAGCGTGACAAGAACCTCCGGAGGTCGTGCTTCCTCCTCGATCGGGATATAAAGGACGCCATGCAACGCCGCGGCATCGTGGATCTGGGCTCGAATACCGCCAGGCTCGTCGACTATTTGATGGAGCCGGGCGAGTGGTATCGGTTGGCCCATCAGATCCGGCAGCCGGTGCGGCTCGGTCAAGGGCTGGGCGAAGACGGCCTGATCTCGGAGAAGGCAATGCGCCGAGCCGAGAAGGCACTCGAGCTCTTTGCCCAGTACGCGACGAGTACAGGGCTGGGGCGACTGGAGGTCCTCGGAACCAGCGCCCTCAGGGATGCCGCGAACCGCGACGAGTTTCTCGACCGGGTCTCCGGTCTGGATCTCGATGTGCAGGTGCTCTCCGGTG
>JARFQS010000458.1 GCA_029287645.1 Thermoanaerobaculia bacterium
GCACCGGCTACTCCTCGCTGAGTCACCTGCACAAGCTCCCGACGCACACCATCAAGATCGACCGGTCGTTTGTCAGCCGGATGAACACCAGCAACGGCGACAATGAGATCGTAGCGACCATCGTGTCGTTGGCTCGCAGCCTGGGAATGCGAGCCGCGGCAGAAGGGCTGGAGACCGCCGGTCAACTGGAAAGACTGCGCAGTCTCGACTGCGACTATGGTCAAGGCTTCTATTTTTCGAAACCCGTGGATCAGCAGGCTGCCGGCCGGTTGATCGCCAGCGAACGGCGCTGGTAGACCCTCGAGAAGAGGTGGAATCATGACGAGGCAGACTCTTGGGCTGTTTCTGTGTACGGTCTTGCTCGGCTGCGGAACGGCGGTTGCGGCGAGCTCGTTCGATGAGCAGTTCACCGGGGCGACGATGCGGTTGGACTTCTTTCACACGGGCACGGCCGAGATGGAGGAGGTCAGCCTCGATCGAATCAGAGTCGAGGGGGCCTGGCCGGGTAGCCGAACCCAGCTCCTGGATAGGACGAATCTGGGCAAGTACCAGTTCGAGATTGTCGACCTGGCGAGCCAGCAGGCTCTGTATTCGCGTGGCTTCGCCAGTATCTACGGAGAGTGGGAGACGACAGCGGAGGCTTCGAAGGGAGTGGTGCGCACATTTCCCGAGGCGCTCCGGTTCCCGGAACCAAGGCGACCTTTTCAGGTGCGCTTGCGGAAGCGAGGCGCCGATCAGGCCTTCGTGGAGATCTGGACGTACACGGTCGAGCCGGGATCGCGGTTCGTGCATCGTGCTTCCATTCCGCCGCAGGAGGTCCTCGGCGTCCTGGAGAACGGAGAACCGGCTGACAAAGTCGACCTGCTGCTGCTTGGCGACGGCTATACCGCCGCTGAGATGGAGAAGTTCCGAACCGATACCCAACGTGCCGCCGAGGCACTCTTCGCGCTCGAGCCTTTCGCCTCGCGCAAGGGTGATTTCAACGTCTGGGGAATAGCTCCGCCTGCCGCCGAATCAGGGATCTCTCGACCGCGCTCCGGACTGTTTCGGAATACGCCTCTCGGAGCGAGCTACAACGCGCTCGATTCGGAGCGCTACGTATTGACGTTACAGGATCGGGCTTGGCGAGATGTAGCCGCGGCCGCCCCCTACGACGCGGTGATGATCCTGGTGAACGGCGAGAAATACGGCGGGGGTGGCATCTTCAATCTCTACTCGACCGCGGCGGCGGGTTCGGACTTCTTTCCCTACCTTCTGGTGCATGAGTTCGGTCACCACTTTGCCGGCCTTGGTGACGAGTACTACACCTCGGACGTAGCGTACGAAGACTTCCAGGGACAGATGACGGAGCCCTGGGAGCCGAACATCACCGCACTCCAGAGCCCGGAAGACTTCAAATGGGTCGACCTGGTGGAGCCTGGGACGCCTGTGCCGACTCCCTGGAAGAAGGACGAGTTCGAGGAGCTGTCGCATTCGATTCAGGACCGAAGGCGAGAGCTTCGACTGGCTGGCGCTCCCGAAGCGGACCTCGAGAAGCTTTTCAGGGAAGAGCGAGAGCAGATGACGGCGCTGTTGGCTTCCGAGCCGTTCGCGGGGAAGGTGGGAGCCTTCGAGGGTGCTAGCTACCAGCCGAAGGGACTGTATCGGCCACAGGCCGATTGCATCATGTTCACTCGGGACGAGGTCGGATTCTGCGCCGTGTGCGAGCGGGCCATTCACAGAATCATCGATCTGTATACCAGGTAGGACCGGTACCCCTTCAGCTGAGACAAGAAAAGGGCCCCGATGTTCCGGGGCCCTCGAGCCGAGACTCGCTCGGAAGTTGGATCAGTGAATCTCGATCTTGCGCGGCTTGGCCTGCTCCGCCTTGGCGATCTCGACGGTGAGGAGACCCTCCTTGAAGGTGGCGTCCACCTTGGACGAATCGACCTGGGAGGGAAGGCTGAAAGACCTGGAGAAGCTGCCGTAGGCCCTCTCGACCCGATGGAAGTTCTCGCCCTCTTCCTTCTCCTTCGGGCTCCGCTCACCGCTCAGGGTCAAGAGGTTCTCCTCGAGGGTGATGCTGACGTCGTCCTTGCCCATTCCAGGCAGCTCGGCCGTGAAGATAAAAGCGTTCTCGGTTTCCTGGACATCCACGGGCGGCACCCAGGCATTCCGCAGGTCCTCGCCGATCCGGTGACCGAAGAGATTGCCGGTCCAGAAGGGAGATGGGGTGAAGAAGCGCTCCATCTCGCCGAAGAGCGGGTCTCGAACGGTCTGTGAACGGCGGGGTTGACGACGAACAAGAGTTGCTTTGGTCATGGTTGATTTCCTCCTATGGTTGATTTGTTCGACGATCTTCTTGTCTCGTTGTTGGCCTCCTGAATGGGTTCTGAGAGGCCTTAAATCACCTTTTGATTAGTAGTCAATAATAAGATACTTCCGTTTATTCCAGTAATATTCTCATCTCTTAGTGGGGGAGGCTAATATATTAATCCTGATAGACGCACAGATCGGTAAGTCTAGGTACTTCCCTGCTGACATGCTGGAAAGTCGTTCGAGAAACCGGCCGGCTGGAGATCAGCCTCTGGC
>JARFQS010000461.1 GCA_029287645.1 Thermoanaerobaculia bacterium
GGGCGTCCATCGGACGACAACCCCTACATACAGTATCGGCCGGACCGCTGCATCGCCTGTGCCCTGTGCACTCGATATTGTGACGAGGTCGAGGCCGTGAGCGCGATCACCCTTGCCTTCAAGGGTGCCAGAACGACGATCTCCACCGCGGACGAGCGTCCCCTCACCGATACGACCTGCGAACTGTGCGGTGGCTGCATCGACGTCTGTCCGACAGGTGCGATGACCGAAAAAGCCGCACTCGCTTGGGGCAAGCCCGAAAGAGATCTGGAGAAGGTCCGCACGACCTGCAATTTCTGTGGCGTCGGCTGCCAGGTGGATCTCAACGTCGACAAGATGGCGAATCATGTGGTCAAGGTCACCAGCCCTCCACCCGGAACTACCGTCAACGACGGGAATCTCTGCGTCAAGGGACGGTTCGCCAATGACTTCATCCAGCACCCCGACCGACTTCAGGAGCCTCTCGTACGGAACGGATCTGGCGACCTTGTCCCGGCCACATGGGACGACGCCTTGGAGCGAGTCAGCCGGGGACTGCTCGACGTGGCCGAGTCGCATGGCTCCGACGCTCTCGCCTTCATCAGCTCCAGCCGATGCACGGGTGAAGAGAACTACCTGATGCAAAAGCTGGCGCGGGCGGGGCTTCGAACCCACAATGTCCATCAATGTGCCGCCACGTGACACGCCCCCACGGTCGCCGGTCTGGTGACCACCTACGGAGCGGGGGCCATGACCAATTCAATTCCGGAGATTCGGGAGGCGGACTTCCTCTTCGTGACCGGCTCGAATACGACCGAGGCACACCCGATCATCGCCATGGAAATGAAGCGCGCCGTGCAGCGAGGAGCCCAGCTCGCGGTCGCCGATCCGCGCGCCATCTGGCTCACCGAGATCGCCGATTGGCATATGCAGCTCGAGCCCGGCTCGGACGTTTGGCTTCTCAACGCGATGGCGCATGTCATCGTCACCGAGGGCCTCGAGAATCGGGAGTGGCTCGAAGCCAATACCGAGAACTTCGAAGCCGTTCGCGAGACCGTTCTCCGTTACCCACCCGAGCAGGCCGAGGCGATAACCGGAGTGCCAGCTGAGATCATCCGGGAAGTCGCTCGCGCCTACGCCTGCACCGAGAAGGCCGGCATCTACTACACGCTGGGAATCACCGAGCACACCTGTGGCACCGACAACGTCTACGCACTCTCCAACCTGGTTCTGATGACGGGCCACCTCGGTCGCAGGTCCTCGGGCTTGAACCCTCTGCGAGGGCAGAACAA
Source organism: Thermoanaerobaculia bacterium (assembly GCA_029287645.1). Lineage (GTDB taxonomy): Bacteria > Acidobacteriota > Thermoanaerobaculia > Multivoradales > JAHEKO01 > JAUVRX01. The sequence continues at coordinate 1,272 of JARFQS010000461.1, forward strand.
TGTTCAAGGCGCGAACGACGCAGGGGCCTCACCCGTTTTCTATCCAGGCTACCAACGAGCAGAGGAAGCCGAGATCAGGGAGAAGTTCGGCCAAGCCTGGGGCGTCGAGCAGAGCTCGACCACCGGGTTGAACCTCAACGAGATGATGAAGGCAATGGGTGACGGAAGGATTCGTGGCCTGTACCTGATGGGCGAGGACATCGTCGTTTCGGAGCCCAATGTGGGTCGTGTCGAGGAGGCCCTCAACGAGCTCGAGTTCGTTGTCGTGCAAGACATCTTCTTCAACGAGAGCTGCCGATTCGCAGACGTTGTTCTACCCGCAGCGTGCTTTGCCGAGAAGGACGGTGTTTTTACGAATTCCGACAGGAGGGTGCAGCTCGTGCGAAAGGCGGTCGATCCGCCCGGACAAGCAAGGCCCGATTGGCAGATCCTGCTGGAGGTGATGCAACGCGTAGGGGTCGAGCAACCGGAGTATTCGGGGCCGGCCGAGATCTATGCCGAGATGGCGTCGCTGGCCCCGAAGTTCGCCGGCATCTCCCATGCCCGTATCGAGCGCGAGGGTGGCCTCCAGTGGCCGGTCACTAGCGCTGAAGACACCAGCACCGAGTACCTTCATCGCGATGGCGTGCTGCGCGGTAAGGGCCTCTTTCAGCCTGTCGAATACTCGCCGCCCTTCGAAGAGACGGACCCGGAGTACCCCTTGATTCTGTCGACAGGGCGTACGCTGTACCACTACAACGCCGCGACCCAGACGCGAAGGTCAGAGGGGCTTTCTACCAAGCAGCCAGAGGCCTTCGTAGAGATCCACCCGTTCAATGCTCGTAAGCTGGGGATCGAAGACGGTCAGCTCGTCGATGTGGTGAGCCGCAGAGGTCGCGTTCGTTGCCGCGCAATGATCAGTCGGCAGGTTCGGCGGCACGCCATTTGGATGCCGTTCCACTTTCCAGAGGCTCGCACCAACTACCTGACCACCGAAGCCGGCGACAAGGTCACCGGCACCGGGGAGTACAAGGTCTGTGCTGCCAGGCTGGAGCCAGTCGAAGAACAGACCCCCAGAGCCCGTTTCCCAGGCTCTTTCGCGTCGGCAATCGAGCGCTGAAGGAGCCGGCTCGAGTCCAGCGGGGATCTACTTCTCGATGCTGATCAGCTCGACATCGAAGACCAGCATCCCAGCTGGCTTTCCCGCTTCGCCGCCATAGGCCAGCTTCTCCGGAATCCAGAAGCGTCGCTTCTCGCCCGCGACCATGAGCTGAACGCCCTCGGTCCAGCCTTTGATCACCTGATGGAGACCGAAAGTGGCCGGCTGCCCGCGCACCACGGAGCTGTCGAATAGCTTGCCGTCGGTCGTCCAGCCCGAATAGTGCACCGTCACCCGGGACGTCTTCTTCGGATGTTCGGTACCGGTGCCTGCTATGAGGACCTTGCTGGCAAGGCCGGACTTGGTCACCTCGGCATCAGCCGGGGGCGCTGCAACATCCGCAGGTGCCTCTGGCATGGGGGGTGCCTTCTGAATGTCCAACAGCTCGACGTCGAAGACCAGCATCCCGGCCGGCCTTCCTGGCGCTCCGCCATAGGCCAGGTCTTCGGGTATCCAGAAGCGGCGCTTCTCCCCCACCACCATGAGTTGTACGCCTTCCGTCCAACCTGCAATGACCCGATTGAGGGGCAATCCAGCCGGCTCTCCCCGAGCGACAGAGCTATCGAACATGTTGCCATCGGTCGTCCATCCCGTGTAGTGCACCTTCACGATGTCGACGTCGGATGGATGCTCTGAACCCGTTCCGGGTTGTAGGACTTTGCTGGCCAATCCGGAACTAGTGACTTCGGC
>JARFQS010000254.1 GCA_029287645.1 Thermoanaerobaculia bacterium
CACCAGGTACGAGGAGGTCCGATTGGAAGAAGAGTCTCGCCTTTGGCGCCCACACGCCGAGTGCCGCAGAGACGTGGGGACCTGCTCCGAGGGGAAGCAATTCGACAGATCGGTCTGTATCCTCGAGCACGAGTCGTTGCGAAACAGGGATGACTTTCGCGTCGAGACCCTTCGATGTCAGGCGATCGGGCGGCATGGTTGGGCGATTGAGCGCCCGTTCCAGGAAATCGGCCACCTCGGCCGGAGCATAGATGGCGGCACCCGTGGCGGCGAAGGCGCGGGCCCCACCGGCATGGTCGTCGTGCGCGTGAGTCAGCGCGACGGCGCGGATGGACTGGTCCGGCCATTGTTCGTGAAGGAAGTCGATGAAACGTTCTGAGAGTCCACTGATCCCGAGGCCGGGCACGAGGTCGGTGGGTGGGATCTGGTGCATCTCGACCCAGCCCGCCGGGGCGTCGGCGACGATGAGGCCGGCACCGGTCTCGACGACCAGATGATGGAAGCCGGTGCGGACGCCGAGCACCCGCCACACTCCGTCGGCCAGGGCCTCCCGCTGCATATCGATACGCGCCGGCCAGTTCTCGGGCGGCACCTCGCGCTCCTCGGTAGCGGCGGCGCGGCCTGCGAGCTTCGCCGCCTCCTCGGCGCTCAGGATGCGTCGCTCGGCGCCGGCCACGAACATGAGGGCGCCGTCGACGCTGAGCTCGACCTCGGGCTCCGCGTCGGCTTCAGGAGGCCAGGTCCATGTCCAGCGCATGGGTACCCGACCGCGCAATGGCAGGTCGACGGTGGTCTCCAGGACCCGGAGCCTCCGATCCTCGATGCGGGCTCGCACGGCACTGGTCTCCTGCGGGTAGCGGATCTCGATCCATCCCTGGTCGTCGCGATTGACGATCCACTCTGGATAGCGCTCGAGCTCTGTCACCAGGCGCCTCGGATCGAGGCGGCGGGTCCGGCGAGCCTCAGCAGTGATGTCCTTGCCCCGGAAGACGATGTCCGGGGAAGAACTCTCGCCTACGATCCTGACTTCGTTCGGCATCCGGTACTGGACAGTGAAGGTGCTCTCGACATCCGGGTTCGAGTGACCGGCGCCGTGGAACTGCACGAAGTCGGGATCGTCGCTCGAAACGACGCACATGCGGGCCGGGTAGAGCTCGTCGACTCCGGGGCCGAGGCCCTGGAGACGGGCACCGAGGTTGAAGTCGCCGGTGAGACAGAACTCTTCGAACACTGGCTCTGGTGGGGCAGTAGACCGCTCGGTCTGTGCCAGAGCCGGGGCCAAGAGCAGCGACTCCACAGTGATCAGGGCAGCGAGGCCACACAGCAAGAAGCGATTTGACATGCCGGGATTATGCCACTGGAGAAGTGGTTGCCTCAGCCGTCTCCTGTCGGGCGACTTCACGCCTTGGATGTGTCGTCGAGGAAGCGAATGTGCTTGCTGAAGGGGAGCTCGCGGATGCGCTGCCCCGTGGCGGCGAAGATGGCGTTGCCGAGAGCCGGGGCCGCTCCTGGAAAAGTTCGAAACTTCAGTCGATCTTCGCCACCTACAGGTGGGTGTTTGGAGATCAGCCTACGCGGCGACTGGCTTGATGCGTTGAATGTCCCGCGCTTTGGGCGAGTGCATGGCCTGCCAGAGATCCCAGTTGCGCTGGCTGTTCAACCAGAACTCCGGGGTAGTTCGGAAGAGCCGGGCAAGGCGCAGCGCCGTGTCCGGCGTCACACCACGCTTGCCGTTGATGATCTCGTTGATCCTCGGGAAGGAGACACCGATGCGCCGGGCCAACTCGGTCTGGGTCATGTCCAGAGGAGCGAGAAACTCCTCATGGAGCATCTCGCCGGGATGGGTCGGCGGCCGATTCTTGGGGAGGGTAGCCATCAAATACGTCCTGTGTGCCCTGGTTGTCGAAAGACCGACTCATGGAGAATTATAATGGATAACGTTATACATAACAATCTTGTCGAACTAGATCCGCCAGCTTCTGGCCCGACGATATACACGGTTGGTGTCCCCCCATTGGTGACGGAATTACAGGATGGTTCTCGCAAAGTGGCCCCGAGGTGCAGCTGAAGCTCAGATACACTGGTGCAAATCCCATGGCGTTGGAATGAAGGAGCTCGAGATCAGGAGTGTGCCGGGGTGCTGGGGAGCCGGTCCGTGCGAGTAGCGACTGAATCGATTGTCAGAGATCGCCCTACCCGTTGGGGTATTCCCAACCTGGCAGATCAACAGTAGAAAAGGGGCAGTCCAGAGAAGATCCGAGATCGGCGGTGCGGGTAGACCGCTGAGCGCTCGAGAGATAGCTCGAACCATCGAGGCTCGTTTGCCGTGCCGATGGCGAGGAGTGTCGACTTGCCGAGCAGAGTAGGGCTCGGCTCATCCATACGGTGCAGGTTTCGAGGGAAGGAGGAGCAGGAGATGCAGAAAGAGATGGTTTGGGCTGTTTGCCTGACTGTGGTCTGGTGTTGTGGCCTGGCCACGGCCGCAAGCGGAGAGGAGGTAGAAATGAAGCAGAATCAGCGTGAGGTGATCGAGATAGAGGTCAAGGCCGGCAGTATCGGCTATGTCAACAAGGATTCGCGACCGATCCCCGAGCTCACTTTCGGGAGCCCATTCCAGCTCACGGTTCACTGGGTCGATCCAGTTATCGACTCACTCACGCTCTCGGAGTTTCGATTGGTGGCGTTCGACCCGAACGCCTATGCCACAGGCAGCGTCATCTGGCCTCCAGATCCCGACTATCGGCTCGAGCTCCAGGATGATCATGGCACCCCGATGCGTAGCGTTTCTTTGGACTATTCGGGTGCCTCGACCACGACAGTGACCCTGATTCTGAAGAGAGAGATGACAGTGGAGGTACTGAGGGAGAGCTTCAGGGAGAGACTCGAGACACCGCAACTCATCTTGTTTACTGTCAACGCCCGAGCCGGTGATACAGAGTTCGTTCTCGATCCGCCCTGGGTAGGTAAACCACCCACAGGCTGAGAAAAGGGTCTGAAGAGGGTCCGGTTCTCGATGGGCTAGGGCGAGTCCGTGGACTCGAGGATGTGGCGAAACCCGGGGTCGTCGAGGTAGCTGGCAAAGGCCAGGTCTTTTTCGAACTCCTGGCGCGGATAGCCGGCCTCGATGGCTCGCTCGATGTAGTCCGCCATCGTGGTCTCATCGCCGGCCAGGGCGTAGATCTGGGCGCCCTGGAAGAGCAGTGTTGGGCTCGCGGACGACAGCTCTTCGGCCTCGCGTAAGTTTTCGATCGATTCCTGATAGCGACCGAGTTTGGCCGCGCAAACGGCGCGGGGGCCCAGGTAGGCGGCCTCCGGTCCGCTCTGCTCGAGCCAGCGGTCGTAGCTCTGAATAGCCTGCCGGTAGAAGTCCTCGGCCCGAGCCCGATCTCCCAGCTTCTCGTGGGCCTCCGCCAATCCATGCGGCGCCCAGAGGTACTCGGGGTCGATCTCGAGGACGCGCTCGTAGGTCGAGATCGCGTCGTCCAGCCGGTCCAGATAGAAATAGCAATTGGCGAGGTTGTAGGCGGCATCCGCGTCGTCCGTGATGCGCAACAGACGGCGCAATAGTGGGATCGCTTCCAGATAGCGCCCCTGTTGGCCATAGATCGTCCCGAGATTGTTGAGCCCGCTCGGCGAGTCGGGGTTGTACTCCAGGACCTGCTCGTATTCGACGGCGGCCTCGTTGGTACGGCCCTGTTGCCACAGCACCCAGGCGAGCGCCAAGCGGGGCCGCGTGTCGGTGCCGGCCAGTGTCACGCTCTTGCGAAGTTGCTCGAGACCGCGATCGAGCTCGCCCATCTTCACCAGCGCCTCACCCAGCAGGGTGTAACCGAACGGGTTCTGCGGTGCGACCTCGATCACTTTGCGCCCTATCCGCTCGGCCTCCTCGAGCTCGTCGTCGAAAAGCGCCAGGTTCCCCACGGCGAGCAAGGCCTCGACCTGGTCTGGATCCTGGTCCAGAGCCGAGCGAGCGAGCTCGCGAGCCTCCTCACGCTGCTCCGCGTCGGGATAGATGAGCTGCAGCTCGGTCAGAAATCTGGCCAGCCGACCCTGGATCAAGGGATTGTCCGGCTCGAGCTGCAAGGCCCGGCGATAGCGGTCCTCGGCTTCCTCCAGGTTCTCCCTCGTCAAGCCACGCAGCTCGTGGACCTCGGCCTGATCGAGGAGCTCCTGGACCTCGGGGCTCATCTGGGGCGGCTCGGGCGGAGTGCGGCCATCGAGGATCCACCAAACGGTGAGGCCCAGGATGGCGATCAAGGCCGCGGCCGTGAGATTCCGCAGGATCTTCGGGCGAGGAGACGGAGGGATGACGACAGTCCGGGATCCGGAGGTACCGGTCGAGATTTCTTGTTGCAGGGCCGTCAGCTCGTTGCGGACGTCCTTGGCCGACTGCAGCCGGGCCTCCCGGTCTTTCTCCAGGCAGAGGCTGATGATGCGCGCGGCGTGGTGAGGAACGCTCGGTTTGATCTGGTCCACCGGCACCGGAATATCGCGCAGGATGGAGGACTGGATCTCGGCCTTCGTCTTGCCTCTGAAAGGTCGCCTGCCAGTGGCCGCTTCGTACAGGAGGATGCCGAGCGAGAAGATGTCGGAACGCTGGTCGGCTTCGTCGCCCAGGAGCTGCTCGGGAGCCATGTAGGGCACGGTGCCGAGAATACGGCCCTCCTCGGTGAGGGGCTCGGTCGGGGCCCTCGGGTCGACCGTCTGGTCGGCGTCCTGGATGGCCTTGGCCAAGCCGAAATCGACCACTTTCACCTGGCCTTTGTTGGTGACGATGACGTTGCCGGGTTTTAGGTCGCGGTGGATGACGTTGCTCTCATGGGCCGCGGCCAGGGCATCGGCCAGCGGTATGCCGATCTTGAAGAGCTCCGGTACCGAAAGGCCGCCACGCGGAATGTAATCTCTCAGGTCTTTACCCTCGAGAAGCTCCATGGTCAGGAACTGCACCCCATCGACGGACTCGACCGAGTGTATGGTGACGATGTTGGGGTGGCTCAGGGAGGCGAGGGTCTTGGCTTCGCTCCGGAACCTCCTGAGACTCTCATCACTGTTGGAGACAGCCTGGGGCAGGACCTTGAGTGCCACCCGACGGTCGAGCTCGGTGTCGAGCGCCAGGTAGACCTCACCCATGCCGCCCTCGCCGAGCTTCTCCGAAATTCGGTAGTGTCCGAGAGTCTGGCCAATCATTGTGGCCCCTCTACCCAGTGGTACGAACAGCTTATCTCAACCAGTAGAGGTTATCGGGGCTGTATGATCGTGACATGGTCCAGACAGTCGGCGCGGTGACGATGGGGCAGACACCGCGGGACGACATCGTTCCGGAGTTGGAAGCTGCGCTGGGTCCTGGATACGAGATCGAGCAGGTGGGCGTTCTGGATGGTCTGAGCGCTGCCGAGATCGAGGCCCAGTCAGGCAGGAGCGCGCGCGGGCGGATCGTGACTCGACTGCGCGATGGGCGGGAGGTCCGGGTGCGGCACAAGCTGGTCACACGCCGATTCCAAGAGTGCGTCGAGGACCTCGACGGCCGTGTCGCCATGATCCTGGTGCTATGCACCGGTGACCTGCCGCAGGTGGAGACGCGGGTCCCGATGCTCTATCCCGGCCGTCTCCTGCAGGGCCTGACAGCGAGCCTGGGCGTCGAGCGGTTGGGTGTGTTGACGCCGGCCGCAGGGCAAATCAGGCCCCAGCGCAGACGCTGGCGGAGTGCGGCGCGGCGGGTCTTCGTGGCAGACGTCTCGCCCTACGGCCCTCCGGAAGCCTTCGAGCAGGCGGCCGAGCGGCTCGAGCGCAAGCGGGTGGAGGTGGTCGTCCTGGACTGCATCGGCTATACGCAGGCGATGCAGCGTCGCGTCCGCGACAGGCTTCATGTTCCGGCGCTCGCCTCCCTGTCGGTCCTGGGCCGGATCGCCGCCGAGATGCTGGCCCCTCCAGAGCTGGATCCTCCACAGCTCGACGCGACAGAACCGACGCCCATTCTTCGCTGAATTCGACCTGGAGTTTTCGTGGGAGCGCCACCTGTCATCGAGCTCCTCGACGCCGAGGCCGCACGAGAGCTGCCGCCTCAGCGGGATGACTGGGCAGAGCTCGCCAGGCGCTACGTCGTGGCGATGCAGCGAGACGGAACCAGCCACTACATCGACAACGTCGAGGTGGACCTCTCGCTGCTCCGCGTCGATGAACAGCTGCTGCCCCTCGTGTTCACGCAGTGCGATCGACCGGCAGATCCATCGAGGCCCATTGCCGCGGTGGCCTCGCCACGCGCCCATTACGCCGACTACACGCGCGAGGAGATGGCGAAGCGTCACCTGGCGATGCCGGGGTGGCTGCTGGGCCTCGGCTTCCGGCCTTTCGGTGCGGCGATGGGCCTCGCCGAGCTGGATCGGGTCGTCTTCGTCAACAACTGGCTGCTGACCACGAATCCGGTGGCCCGGTACACGGCAGAGCAGCTCTCCGCCATCGTCGACGGCCTGACGACGAAGTACCCCAAAGCGGCGGTCGTCTTTGGCGGACTGTTGCCCCGGTTGCAGCCGGAGCAGTTTCGTCTCTTCGAGCAGGTGGGCTTCCGGATGGTGCGGCATCGGCAGGTGTGGATCGTGGAGGACTGCGAGCGCGCCTTTCGGGAGTCGGAAGAGCTGCACCGGGACCGGCATCTCGCCGAGCGGCATGGCTACGAAGTGGTGGCCGACCCGGAGGTCGTCGCCAGTGAAGCGGAGCGCCTGGCCGAGCTCTACAGGGGTCTCTATCTGGGCAAGCATTCGCTTCTGAACCCGCACTTCAATGCCGAGTTCGTGCGGCTCACCCTGGACGAGGGGCTGCTCACCTACCGGGCCTTCCGCAAAGCGGGCGCGATCGACGCCTTCAAGGCGTGGTACGTCAAGGACGGGGTGATGACCGGGGCCTTCGTCGGCTACGACCGGCAGAAGCCCCGTAAGCTCGGGCTCTACCGGCAGGCCATCGCCCTGCAGGCCACGGAGGCGGCCCGCCTCGGGCTGCAGCTGTCGTGGAGCGGTGGGGTGGGGGAGTTCAAGAGGCTGCGCGGTGCCTCTCCCCACGAGGAGCACGACGCCGTCTGGGATCGCCACCTGTCAGCGCGGCGGAGGCTACCCTGGGCCCTGTTGGAGAGGGTAGGGCGAGCTACGGTGGGCAGGTAGAAGGTACCTTCGGCGGCAAGGTCCGCCGCGGGAGGGGGCAAGCCCCTCCCCTACATCCCCCGGCCCCGCTGGCTGCTTCCAAAGGTGGGGGTATGGACGGGGCTACGGGCTGGCCTGATAGATGGCAGCGCGATAACGAGGTTCGGGAATCGGCTTCCCTGAGGAGCGAGCAGCTTCGAGCCAGGCTGTTTTGGCCTTCTCGAC
>JARFQS010000524.1 GCA_029287645.1 Thermoanaerobaculia bacterium
AGGCGTCACGCTGTGGGTCGAGAAGCTCCTCCAGCTTCCCGACCTCGGCGAAGGGTGAATCCTTCGCAGCCAGAACGGCTCGGCGCCTGCTCGATCCGCATCGACGAAGACCACCCGGTCGAACGATGCGACCTCGGACGCGTCTTCGATCTGCAACTGATAGTCCGCGTCGACCGTGACCCCAGGAAGGTCCATCTTCTCCAGAGCCTCGGCAAACGCCGGCCCCAGGCCGTCATCGAGACGTCCGGGATTGCCCCATCCCAGGATCAATGTACCGGCGGAGCTCATTCAGGCCTCGCGAGTCGATCGATCAACCTGCCCTGTCGATCGACCAGGGTCACCTCGAGGGGCATCTGCCCCAGGGCGTGGGTGGCACAGGAAAGGCAGGGATCGTAAGCCCTGATCCCCACCTCGATATTGTTGAGCAGCCCTTCGGTGATCTCGGGAGCTCCGGAGATGGAATCGCTGGCGATCTTCTGGACCGTGCGGTTCATCGGCTCGTTGTTGCAGGTGGTCGACACGATCAGATTGGCCATGGTCACCTGATCGTTCTCGTCGACCTTGTAGTGATGCAGGAGCGTGCCCCTCGGAGCCTCGAGGATGGCCACATACTCTTCTCGGCGCCCTCCGAAATCGGCAACCAGGTCCTCCCCCTGCAGGTCGGCATCGTGAAGCAGGAGCTGGATTTTCTCCGCTGCATGAAGAGCCTCGATCATGCGGGCCCAGTGGTAGGCCATGGTCACGTTGCTCGGCTGGCCTTCGGTGAGGGACAGGAAGTCCTTGCGGGCCGCCTCCGCCTCCGGCGTATCGATGAAATCGCAGGTATTGATGCGAGCCAGGGGACCCACACGGTACCAGCCCTCTTCAGGGCCCACACTCTTGAGAAACGGGAACTTCATGTAGGACCAGGGCCGCACTTCCTCGGCGATCACCTCCAGATAGTCGAGAGGGCTCACCTGATCGATGATCGTATCGCCGACCGAATCGACAGCTCGGAGATTGCCGTCGTAGAGGTCCATGGCTCCGTCCTGGCGAACCAGCGACAGGTGATTCGAATCGAAGGATCCGAAACCCGCCACGGCCTCCAGATTGTCGAGAGTGTAGTCCTTGGCGATCCGAACCGCGGCACGGCTCCACTCGACCATCTTGTCCATGTCCTGCAGCAGGAAATCGCGCTCCTCGATGGAGAGATTCTTGTTGATGCCACCCGGGATGGCCCCTGTGCCGTGCACCTTCTTTCCGGCCGTGGCCTTGATGACCTCTTGGCCGAACTTCCGCATCATGACGCCCTGCACTGCGAGATCCGGATACTCGGCAATCACGCCGATGACGTTGCGCTTCTCGACCGGGGCATCGAAGCCGAAGAGCAGATCTGGAGAGGCCAGGTAAAAAAAGTGCAGGGCATGGGATTGGTACATCTGCCCATAGTGCATCAGACGACGCATCTTCTCCGCGGTCAGCGGGAGATCTTCCGCTCCGACGATCCCGTCGACGGCCTTGGCGGCGCAAAGGTGGTGGCTGACCGGGCAGATGCCGCAGAGCCTCTGCACAAGCACAGGCAGCTCCCAGAACGGGCGCCCCTGAATGAAGCGCTCGAAGCCTCGGAACTCGACGATATGGAGTCGAGCCTGCTCCACCTGGTTGTTCTCGTCCAGGAGAAGAGTGACCTTGCCGTGGCCCTCCACCCTCGTCAGGGGCTCGATAACGACTCTTCGTGTGTTCGGGGTAGACATGGTATTTCCTCTGAGAAGGACTCAGTCGTACTTGATCAGCTCGTACGGGAGCTCGAGACTTCTGCCCTCGAGCAACGCGTTCAAGGCTTCCCACAGGGTATCGGCGGAGGGGGGGCAGCCCGGTAGGTGATACTCGACCTTCACCACCTCATGACAGGGATAGACGCGGTCGAGAAGCAAAGGGATCTCCTCGTCGTCCGGGATCTTGCCCGCCGGATTGACCACCGTCGGACCGTCGAGAAAGGCCTCCCGGAAGCACTCCCTCAACGGCACCATGTTGCGCATCGCCGGGATGCCTCCATTGATCGCGCAGTCACCCACCGAGATCAGCACCCTGCAGTGCTCTCGAAACTCTTGTAGGACCTTGACGTTCTCCTCGTTCGCACATCCGCCCTCCACGAGCCCGATGTCGACGGGCCCGGAGAGCTCCTTGATGTCGTTGATGGGCGAGCGGTCGAAGTCGACCAGCTCGACCAGACTCAAGATTCGCTCATCGATGTCCAACAGCGACATATGGCAGCCGAAGCAACCGCACAGAGATGTCGTCGCAACTCTTGGTTTGCCCATGATCGGCGTCTCACTCTTCGCTCTGAGCCTGTTCGATCTCAGAACCGATGGGTTGGTGGTCGAATCTGCGCTGGCCGACCGGCACCGCAAAGCCAACGCGCTTCTTCAGAAGGGAACCTGTCGGGCAGGCGGCCACGGCCTCGTCGTCACCTGCCGCATCCGTCCCGCCCAGGCCCGATTCGGCGTTGACAGCCACTTTCTTCCCGGCACCGCGGCCCACGAAGCCGAAGACGTGCTTGCCGTCCAATTCCTGGGAAGCCCGAACGCAGCGACCGCAGAGGATGCACCGATTTCGATCCACGAAGATCTCGGGGTGCGTAGCATCCAGCTCGCGCTGTGGAAACATGAACGGGTACTGGGGAGCCGTGATTCCCAGCCGATAGGCCAGCGCCTGGAGCTCGCAGTCACCACTCTTTTCGCAGAACATGCAGAAGTGGTTGCCCTCGATGAAGAGCATGTCGATGAGGCTGCGCCGCAGCTCTCTCAACTCTTGGGTGTCGTTCTCGACAACCATGCCGGGGGCAGCGGGCTGCGTACAGGCGGACTGGGGCCGCCCGTTCACCCGCACCGTACACACTCGGCAGCTACCGAAGGCCGAGAGGCCCTTCATCCAGCAGAGACGCGGAATGTAGACCCCGGCCTCCTCCGCCGCTTCCAGGATGGTCTGCCCGGGCTCGGCTTCGATCTGCCGACCGTCGATGGTCAAAGAGATTCGATCGCTCATGGGTTTTTCCCTGCCGTTCCTCGAAGTGAACTAGTCCTCGAAATGAACCGATTTCCTGCCGGTGAGTGTCTGCGCCGTGCTCAAGGCCGACTGGAGGTCGAAGCCCGATTCCTCCACGTCGTCTGCATCGCGAATGCGTTCCTCATAGGCCGAGCGGAAGCTTTCGAGCGTGGACAGGACGGGATTGGGTGACGTCTGACCGAGCCCGCAGCGGCTCGCCATCTTGATCGACTCGCCCAACCGCTGAAGATACTCGAGGTCCGTGGGCTGACCGTGCCCTCCCAGGATCTTGTCGAGACGTTCCTTGAGTAGAACGTTGCCGACACGACAGGGTGTGCAGTACCCACAGCTCTCATGGACAAAGAACTGCATGAACTGAGAAGCGATCTCCAGCACGTCGCGGTCGCGACCGAAGACCATCAGGGATCCGCCGGTCGCCAGATCGTCGAAGCAGATCGTCCTGTCGAAATCGGCTTCGCCGACCATCTTGCCGCTCGGTCCTCCCACCTGAGCGGCCATCGGGTCCTGCGCATCGCACATCGCGAAGACCTCGCTGAGCCGGATGCCGAACGGCACCTCGTAGACCCCGGGTCTCATGCAATCACCGGAGATGCTCAGCAGCTTCGTGCCGGTACTTCCCGGAGAGCCGATGGCTGAGAACCACCCGGAGCCGCGCTGGAGAATTCGGGCCACGCAGCACAGCGTCTCCACGTTGTTGACCGACGTGGGCTTGCCGAGATAACCGTGCTGTGCCGGAAAGGGAGGTCGGTTCTTCGGATCCCCCCGCAGGCCTTCGCAAGAGCTGATGAGCGCCGTTTCCTCGCCGCAGATGTAGGCTCCCGCCCCCATCTGGATGCGGATATCGAAATGGAAGCCCTCCTTCCCACAGACATTCTCACCCAGCAGGCCCAGCTCACGACGCTTGGCCAGCGCATGCTCGAGGAACTCACGCAGGTAGGCGTACTCGGCGCGCAGGTAGACGAGCCCATCCTCCGCCCCGATCGCATAGCCCCCAATGGTCATGCCCTCGAACAGCAGATCGGGACGCTCCGTGAGAATGACCCGGTCCTTGAAGGTCCCGGGCTCGCCTTCGTCGGCGTTGCAGACGAGATAGCGGCGATCCCCATCGGCAGCTCGGGTGAATTCCCACTTCATCCCCGTCGGAAAGCCCGCCCCTCCCCTGCCCCGCAATCGAGAGGTCTTGATCTCCCGGATCACCTCCACCGGGCTCATGGCCAGAGCCTTTTCCAATCCGGCTCCTCGTCGCATTTCGGCGAGGATCACCTCGCCCGCCTTGCGAATATTGTTGCTGCAAGCCGAGCGGACCAGATCGTGGGCGTTGTTCCCGTCGCCGTAGTCGCGAATCAGGAGCTTGTCGAGCTCCTTCAGCTCGCCGCGCTCCTTGAGAATCTGTACTCCCCGACGGGCGGTGCCGGCGCCCAGTCGCGGCACCATCAGATCGTTGACCAGAGCCGAAGGGGCCTGGTCCGACAAGCCGATACAGGAGGCGTACTCCAGCGAGAACTTGCCGTCGGGTGTCGTCTCGCCGACCTGGATCCCGAGCTCCTCCTCGAGCTCGCTGGCGATACGGTCGGCCCCCTTCATCATGTCCGGGACATCGTTGCAGATACGGATCTGCACCTGTCCCTGCGGCTCGCTGTAGAGAAACGAATAGAAGGAGACGAGGCTCTCGATCTCGACTCTGGGTATCGACAGGACTTCAGCGATGCAGTCTACCGCCGGACTGTCCACGCAGCCGAGCTGCTCCCGAACGTCTCGTGCAATATCCAGAAGGCGGCTTCGGTCGTTGCCGTAGTCCTGGCAGATCACCTTGACTACTTCCTCTCGTGTCGCGCCCATGGAACACCTCGTGAGGCTCTGGTCTGTTACTTGGTTGACTCGAGTCGTCCTTCGACCGGATCGCAGCGACAGGTTGGGTGAACCGAGATCTCGCTTGTGCACTGCGTTGCCGAAGTCCGTCCCTGCCGTGTCCCGATTTGTCGAAATCGGCGCCAGCAGGTACCAAGAAAAGTCTACGCCTGTGGGCTTCGCGGCACACCACCCCGAAGACCGTGTTCTGCCTGCCCGGCGGGGTGGCAGGCCAGATCAACATATGTAGGTCAACCGCTATAATCCTCCCGCGAGCGAGCTGATCGACCATGACGACACCGCACCAAGATCCCCCGGCCGCGACGACCAATCCGGGACAGGCCAAGAGAGCTCCCATCGAGCAGGAGATGGAGCTGAAGTTCCCCAATTTCGAGCTCCTGGTGACCGCCATGTCGGCCAATATCTCGGTCTCGGGGATGTTCATCCAGACCACCGATCCCGCGCCGGTGGGCACGACTCTCTCCTTCAGATTCCGTATCGAGGACTGGAGTCCGATTCAAGGCACGGCGCGGGTCATCTGGAATCGGAAGCACGACGAGGCCCCCGACCGACCCGCGGGGATGGGTGTTCAGCTCGTCGATGCCGATGCGCAAAGCCGGCGCATGATCCGGTATCTGGTCGACAAGCATCTGGAAACGGGAGGCGAACCCTTCGAGCTGGGCAGCGCGACCGACTTCCCGGACGAGCTCCCGAGCACGGGTCCAGGGACCGCTCAGAGACCGTCGGTGACCGAACCGCAAAGCAATCGAATCCTGTGGGGTACAGGTGCCCTACTCATGGTGGGAGTCGTCGCCGTAGGGCTCTGGTATCAGTCGACCCGCCCCGTTTCAGAGGAAGAGACGCCCCGCCCCATGGTAGAGGGCGGGCAGACCGCAATCTCCGGTCCGGTCGCAGCCCCCGCCCGCGATGAGGCCTCGGACGCCAGTGAGGTCACCAGCAATCGAAGAGCGGAAGAGGCAATCGAAGAGCTGGTCCGCGATTGGTCCGGGGCCTGGGAAACTGGACAGCCAGACAGACTCCTGGCCTTCTACGCGCCAGACTTCGAGCCCGCCGGCAGGGAGACTCGAGCGCAGTGGGAGACCCGGCTCGAGCGAGAGATGAAGAGCGCCTCGTTCATCCGCGTCGCGATCTCCGCCCTGGAGATCTCAGCGCCCTCGGCTACCTCCGGACAGGCCACCTTCTTCCAATCGATTCGTTCCGACAAACGGGATGAGACCGTCGAAACCACACTCGAGGTGGAACGCTCGGATGACGGCTGGAAGATCACGCGGCAGACCACTTCGCGCTAGCAGGTGCTCCTAGGAGCCTCCGCTGTTGAAAAGACCCTGTCCGTAGAGCTCCAGGGAGTTGTCTCTCGTAGCCTCCGCGACGGCTTCGGGAGGAACACCTTTGATCTCGGCTACCGCCCTCAAAGCGATGCCCAGGTTGGCGGGCTCGTTTCGGGCACCCGGTTCCGCACCCAGGACAGGACTGTCGGTCTCCAGCAGGAGATTCTGCAAAGGAACCTGTCGAACCAGCTTCTGCTTCTGTCGCGAGCGAACCACCGACGGTGGAATCGAGAGAAAGTATCCTGCTTCGATCGCCGGTAGGGCCCGCGATGCCCGACCATCGAAGGCGTGGAGCTGCGCTCGGTCGACCCCGAGATCCAGCAGCAGCTCGAGGGTAGCGGCTCCCGCCGAGCGGGAATGGATATTCAGGGGAAGATCGAGCTCGACGGCCAGCGACACGAAGCGCCCGAAGATCTCTTTCTGGACTTCCCTGTCTTCCCCCTCCTCTACCTTCCAGTAGTCCAGTCCGACTTCACCGATCGCGATCAGCTCGCCAGCATGTCGTCGTATCCAGCCTTCCAGCTCCTCTGCCTGCTCCAGGTCCAGAATCGTCGGGAAGAGCCCCGCGGCGACGCGAACGATCCATGGATACTCTTCGGCCAGGGCCAAATTGACACGGGCGTCCCGCAGATTCTCCCCAACCGCGATGATCGCCCCCACGCCTGCCCTCTTGGCTCTCTCCAGGACCTCACCGCGGTCCCTGTCGAAACCCGGGTCACACAGATGGGCATGGGTGTCGCAGAGGAGGGTGTCGGAGGGCTGAAAGGCGTCGTCGCTCATCGGGAATCGACTCTCTGCCCTGGGCATCGGCCTACGACTCCGTGACGATCCGGTCGGCGCCCGCATAGATATTGAATCGCCCGTCCCTCAGGAACCCGACCAGCGTCATTTCCATCTCCTGGGCGAGCTCCACCGCCAGACTGCTGGGCGCACCCACCGCAGCCAGAACGGGAATTCCGGCCAGGGCCGCCTTCTGGACCAGTTCGAAGCTGGCACGACCGCTCACCAGAAGCATCCGATCGGAAGCGGGAAGCTGCCCGTCGAGCAGCAAAGAGCCCACTACCTTGTCGACGGCATTGTGTCGTCCCACATCCTCGCGGAGCGCCAGCAGGCCGCCTGAGCCGTCGAACAGGCCCGCCGCATGCAGGCCACCGGTCTCCGAAAAGACCGGCTGGGCCTCGCGCAGGAATCTCGGTAACCCAACCAGAAGCTCCGGCTGGAGCCGGAACTTGCCTACCGGCGCTCGACGACATGAGATCTGCACCGCTTCGAGGGAAGCCCTGCCGCAGAGGCCACAACTGGAGGAAGTGAACACATGGCGGGTGAGCCCTTCGACCTCGA